>NZ_JACJER010000008.1:0-68642 GCF_014164185.1 Shewanella sp. SG44-6
AATAGATAACTATTGAACCACTCGATAATCACTCTTAATCTGTGTAGTTGAAGTATAAGAAAAAGTAATGCTAAATCTGCGTAACTTACAATCAAGAAGAAACTACGCTGAATTGCTTTGGGGCAGAAATGTGTTAGTGCTAAAGCTCTGGAAATGGCTATTGGCATTAGAGAAAGTATTGCTATGGGATATGAAACAATGCCGATATAAAATCATAGTACCCCGCAGAAAATTTATTTTCTAATTTTAAATCATTAAACCGAAAAAATAAAAATATCATGTTACCAATATTATAATCATTCTCATACGTTGAAGTGCATTCCTGGTTAAATTTATGAGATTGGTATTCTCCAGTCAATTAAAAAATTTTCATGAGTTCTGTACATAAAGTTGAAAAAATAACTCTTTTATTCTGTAGCGGTTTTCAAATGCTTTCCAAAATATCCTATGCAAACAGTCTTTAATTTATAATCGACCAATATATGCATCCTTTTGAAATTATTGAAATTTTTAACATGCACATCAAATATTTGACGTTTCAATGACGGGTGTTCGAAAGTTCGCAGCCTTACTAATGATCGGTTCTGCATTGTCCTTTCGCTTTCACCTGAAATATCTAAACCAGAATTCGTAGATAATTCCAGTAAGTTTTTTGCGTCAATTATGCCTTCATTAAGTTTCTTTAGGACTTCAATTACTCTTCTAAAATCTAAAGGATGCAGGGAAGTTGATCTTAAAGATTTGAGTACTGACTCAGTAAAAAGCAGATTTTCAAAGTCATCATTGTCTGAAACGTTCAAGGCATCAAAATATGCCTTGTTTTCCATACGACGTGCTTCAAAATTAGCAAGTATTGGCCTTAGTTGAACAATTGATGAAACATTAGGAACATTAACAGTTTCACTTTGTTCTACGCCTTCATGCATCCAGAGTTTTTCAATTGAAATTGAATCTTGCTCCCAATGAACCGCCGAGGCAAAACTTAGCCCGTGTGAATTATTTAGAGAGGCGAAACCCAAACCTAAAACCTCCACATCTTGTAAGCCATGTAGAGTGAAAAGTATATGTTCTGCATTAACACCTTGCTGATTATTATTTACATCTACTAAGGGGCACTTCATGTTACTAAGTACACTTTTTACTTGACGCTGTCTCTCTTTGTCAGCGATATTATTCAACCACTGCCCAAATATAAAATCATCAGCATAATTTAGTTGATTCCAATCTCCTTCAATATCGTCAGCCCTAGAAAACTTAATATTATGAAGTTTTGCCTCATGTAGGAGTTCAAAAAAACTATCGATTTTATTCTCACATTCGTCTTTTGACCTAAAAGGAAGTGATGCCTCATTTAGAACCATAGTATCAAACACGTATTATTCGTCCTTGAGCAAGATATTTAGACTTTTATCCCATTCGTCAAAAAAACCATCTGGCCAATTATCAATACGACCATCATCGTTAATTTCAATTTTTTCAACATTCGCAGCATGTTCAGGTGATGACAAATCTCTTGATAGAAAATATATTAAAACATTTTCTGATGAAATATTGTTATGTTTAACCGCACCTCTAACTCCATTTAAAATATGGTCGCTATGTGTTTCAATTAATATTTGAATATTGTTTTCAGAAGCTATTGCGAGCATTTTAGCAATAACTGACTGCCCTGACGGATGTAAATGTGACTCTGGATTTTCAATAATTAATAAGTCATCAGGCCTCGCACACAACAAAGCTGTCACAACAGGTAAAACATATGTAAGTCCAAACCCTGTATTTTCAGGTCTAAATTTGTCGGTTAGTTCAGTCGCGGAAGAAAATTGATAATGCAGACTAGCTTGATTTATTTCAGGAATTAACTTTGTAATTACTTTTGTTCCTGGTGTAATCTCTGACATCCAAGCATTTAAGTTATCAATAAGAGACATAGTAGTAGCCTTCGGATGTTTAAGCCCGTCTATAGTTATAACTTTATCTCCATGTTGCGACAAAAAATGTGCAGTATACTCTCCTTTAGAACCTAATGACCGTCGTTGATTTACTGCATAATCAGACACTTCGTAAACACTTTTAGGGCTAATTCTTTCCGCCGATAAATACTGGAAATTTGAATCGAAAAGAGATTCTTTAAATGCACTAAGCTCAATAATGGATTTAAAACTAATAGGTTGCATATCAGAGTTTTTATCATAGTCAAAATGAAGTTCCAAATGATTCTCATCCCAACAAGCTTCTATTTTTACACTTTCTTCTTCAGCAGTTCTGTATAGAAGATCTTGGCCAATACCTATTTTTACGTACTCACCAGAAAGGGACAATCCAACACTAGGTAACAAATGTTTATCATATGACTGTCTTAATAAAAGTAATGACTGAAGAACCGATGATTTCCCCATACCATTAACCCCAGAGAAGAGAGTTAAATTCCTTAATTCAAAATCATCATCTTTAATTGACTTGAAATTTTTTAAGCTTAATAAATTCAACATATTAACAACCTATCAGTAAATTTTTAACTGTATCATTAATCATATTAAATCTAGTTTGAACATTGTCAGTATTAGCCGTTGACTTACTAATTGACATGTCAAATTCATTATCATTCAATAAAACAGTAAACGCCTTAATAACCTCTTCTTTTCTATTCACTAATTCTGAACGCTCCTGCTCATTAATCAAAGATAAACTGACAGAAACAGACTCGAAAAGAGGTTTGTTAACTACTTTTTTATGATCAGGCATGGCTAAACTTTTCTTGAAGGAGTCCTTACCAAAAATATCATTAGCAGCTTTTAACGAAGCCAAAAATTTATTCTTTAATCGTAATAAATATCTTCTCTCAGCATTTCCTAGTTCGATCATCCCCAAGTTTAGAAATTTTGGAAGAGAAGACTTATATGATTCAGTTCCAAAAATAACAAAGGAGAAATGTCTTAGAGCTAACTCTTCATGTGCCATACGATAATTTTTATTGACAACCACACACTTGAACTCGTCAGAACAAACAACATCTCTTAAGAATTTTGATGCAGCACCGCTATTGACTGATTGACTCATTGCATGTCTGATTTCTTGTGGGTTTAACTTTAAGCCACCAGTATTAATACGGTTGAATAAGGAGTATTTCATCAATAATGGAGTGCCAGGTTTTATTAAATATACTGAAGTTTGGAATTCTTCAATTCTTCTCTGAAGCGCTCTCGGTAATTCATCATAAGTACAACCATCGTAATCTGTTAGAAATTCTAATTTTGTTAAATGTAAAGTTTTTTGGATAACAAAATTATTTATAGCAGATAAACGTTGAAGTCCATCAACGACCTGCCACTTATCGTCCAGTAAAGCATCAAAATAAAATGCTGGAATAGGAAGCCGAATAAGAATCGATTCAATTAATCTACTTTGTAGTTGCTTGCTCCATAAATCACCAGAACGTTGAAAATCTGGCATCAGGTCAATTTCATCATGCTTCAACCTAGCTATCAAAGTGCCTAAATTTGGAGTTGAAATACTTACATCTACCTTTTTCGGATCAAAAGGTTCAATAGTCTCTTCTTGGTCTTCTGTTTCCCCGAGATCTTCAGCTTCAAACTCTGTATTTTCCATTTCTATCATTTCTTGACCTGCGCTGCATGTTGGAGTGTCCATCAGGGGAAACTTCTCTTCTAACTGAAATTACCCACTAAGTTACCATATTTATGACTTTAACTCAGCGACATCCTACTGAGTTTGATGCTCTTTTTTCTCTTGGAAGCTTTTGGAGCCATCATGATGGCTACCCTAGGTTAGGAATCGAGTTGATTTCATTAAGCTAGACACCTAAGAGTAAGTTAAAAATCACTTGTTAAGTAGAGAACAGCTTGATCTTCCCCACCAGGAGCAAAATTCAACGTTGCATCAACTGACTTAGTTCTTGCACGCTCTCTATGTGCCTTAGCCAGCTTGAGTTCTTTGAGTTCATACACTCGATTAGCATCATTGAACTTGTCACCATTAGCGGTAAACCCAATCACTTCCATTTCAGGGTTTAACTGTTCAAGAGCCACAATCAATTCTTTTACTTTCATTGCTATTTTACCTCATGCGTTACGGTCTACAGGCCATTAATTTATTTAAAGATTTTTATTATAAATTTCGTGAAGTGTACTCAAGTTATTCGCACTTTAAGACATATTACGGATATTTGATTATTATGGTCAAAACTTAATATCTAAGAGATATGTAACATTGACAATTTGACCACCAAATTAAGACTTTTTTGAATAAGAAAAGTAAGTCAAAAGGTGAGTAACGGGCTTATGCATGAGCATTACTCTAAGAAGCTTTGGGGCAATAACGGCTTGGAGTGGTTAATTAAAGCTACGAAAATTTAGACATACCCGAAGCAGTGGTTTTTATACCTGATACTTCAGCTTCATGTTCACCTTGACTAATAATATCATCAAGTATCCCTGAGAATTGCCTCGGCGCGCTATTTAGTCTAAGCCCTATGTAAGTCCCGTCAAAATTAAGCTCTTGTTCTCTCATTGCTTTACCTTGCGACACAATTTTTGCACTGCCACTACCAAGCATAAACCAACCAAATGAAGAAACTAATTGCTCTAAAACATAAAGTCCAAATCCCGAATTATCATAAATATTATCGGCTTCTGCTATTTTTGTTGTACTTGAAACTCCTGGTTTAATCGCCTTCCGTAGTGCATCAATTTCAGATTCAATTTCAAATGAACGCTTTAAAGAAGCAGATATTCCCACGCCTTCGTCAATGACGGCTACTTCAACCCTACCATCAGCCCAACGTTGACCACATAAGTAGCATTCATCCGCCAAAGAATGCTCAAAGACATTTCGCACAATTTCTCTTAATGCGTAATGATAAAGCTTATTCTCTTCCGTATATTCATTTGTTCCAGATAGTAGAGTTGCAAAACGCCTAGTTTGAGAAATAATTTCGTCATACCATTCTTTAACATCTTGTACTTGTAAATCGATAATAGGTTTTTCTATTTTAGTTATCGGCAAATAAGTCATTGAACCTGAAGCTTCACCAACTACATTTCCTTCGCCCATACCTATAAAATCAAAAAAACCTAAATGACGAAGATAACCATGGACTTTTTTATCACTGTCATAGCCTTTCTTTTTGGTGATTAGCCCGTTTTCTCTTCTGTGTTTTATCCATTTACGCATTTTAGAACCTGCAACTAACATCCCGCTAGGGTATGAATAATTTAAAGTTGTACAATCTACTAAAATTTCAGGCGCATTAAGGTTTTCTTCAAGTTGTTTAAAAAATGAATTAAGTGTGTCACGTCCGAAATGTGAAGGGAAAAATATGGTTTTCATTAATATAATACGACTCTAAATATGTATTTGGATAACGTTTTAGTATTTATGCGCTATTTAAAGCGCATAAAACTCTTGCTGGACTTGGCCTATGCCTAGTCCATATTAATTGGCATACTTCATGCTATAGAAATTTGATTTTTTTGATGCTGCCTATGGAATACAGAGCAGTTTTGGTCTATTGATATTGAGTAGTGGGTAAGTTTTTCATTGAAATTCCTTTTCATCATAATTTTCTATCTTACATCTTTAAGCCTAACGGTTTCAATGAGGATTATGTACTCAATTGGATCCTCATTTGGCGACGCGCAGCGGCTTAGTTTAACGTTTTATTAGTGCGCATGTGAATTGGCTAAAAACACTCAAAATAAATTAAGTTTGAATATAACTGTATATCCATCAGTTTCGCTTACTAATGATGAAGTGTTAAAGCCTCGGTTAATTGATAAAAATTTGTAGGGCAACTCGTTTATGAGTTTTCGATTCACCAGCCGATCGCTAGCAAGCTTTGGGGCAGAAATGTGTTGGCCACGCTAACTTGAAACTGGACATTTCCGAGTTACATTTCTTATAAATTTAGCAAGTGAAGGATTAGCTCAGGTATACAAAACCTTCTTCAATAACGCAGACAATACGGGCTGTAATTGGACATTCGCTATGAAAAATTAGCTTCAGATAAACTCTCCAATCCAATCAGCAAAAACTCGTACAGTTGGAGATAGAAAGCGCTGATGAGGGTAAAGTAAATTGACTGGTACTGACGGCGGTTGCCAGTCCGTCAGTACCTCGACAAGTCTACCTTTTTTCAGGTGTTCGGATACAACATTCTCTGCAAGCTGCGCTAGCCCGTAACCCTCTAGACACATTTTAATGTAGAGTGCTGTTTCATTTACGGCTACAGCCCCGCTCACAGGAATAGAGAACATCTCACTGTTGTAAACAAAGCGTAGTTCATTAGTCCACCTTACTTGACTGGAAAAATAATGTATCGCCTTGTGCTGAGTTAATTCATCAGGTGATTGCGGAACACCATATTCCCTGATGTAGTCGGGTGAAGCACAGGTAATCCAGCGAAACCGACCCAGTGGACGGGCAACGAGAGTGGAGCTATTCAGATCTCCCGTTCTGATCACGCAGTCCACACCTTCCTGAATCAGATCCACATGCCTATCGCTGACTCCTATCATTAGGTATATATCGGGATAACGTCTATAAAAGTCTTTTAGGTTTGGCACAACGATGGAATGAGCGATCCCGGCAGGCATGTTAACCCTCAAGCGTCCTTGAGGTCGACTGACTGAATCCGTCAGGCTGGATTCAGCATGTTCGATTAGGGAGAGAATTTCTCTGCATTGCGTAAGATACTCCAAGCCTTCAGGTGTAAGGCTTACTCGCCTCGTTGTCCTATTAAACAGACGCACCTTTAGGTATTTCTCTAGTTTTTTGATTGTCGTGGTGACAGTCGATGAGGGCAGAGAAAGTGTTTTTGCAGCACGTACGAAGCTTCCAGCTTCTGCAACTCGGATAAAAATCTGCATAGCATGAATACGATCCATATGCTTTCTCCCAGAAAGAACAATCTGCCGCTAGTAAATTCTATTATTCGTATATTATGAATTATAAAAACACTTTAAGCCTCTTTTTAATATCAATAGCGTCGCGTACATTGTGCGTTATTGATTAAGAGAGGCTATTGAAATGACCGATTACATCAGAAATATTGTTAACAACCAGGTTGAAATGCCCCAGGTAACGTTGATTCGTGGAGCAACGATACTGAGCATGGATGAAAGCGTCGGCAATATTGAACGCGGCGATATTCTAATCACTGGCTCAACCATTACTGCCGTAGGTCAGAACTTGGATGCAAAAGGTGCGCATATAATAGATGCGACTAATATGATCGCTATGCCGGGTATGGTGGATTCTCATCGTCACTCATGGGAAGGACAATTACGTCGCATCAACCCCAATGCTACATGTCTGGAAGACTACAGCAATGCGACCCATTTCTCGTTCGCCAAATACTATCGTCCTTCCGATATTTATGTTGGTAACCTGCTGACTGCTCTTGGAGCTATTGACGCCGGTATCACCACCCTCATAGATAACTCCCATAACAGCCGCACGGCTGAGCATTCTGATGCCGCCATTGAGGCCCTGCTTGATTCGGGTATCCGCGCCATACATGCCTCAGGAGCACCAGTCTCTGGCGAATGGGATAAAGCACACTGGCCAGGCAATTGGCAACGCCTGCAGGAAAAGTATTTCAAGAACAACCCTGAAAGCCTTATTTCTCTTGCAGTCATGGCCCAGCTGGAGCCAGAGTTGTGGGCGGAAGCCCGCAGATTGGGACTGCCAATCGTCACTGAATTTTTTGGTTCTTTCATGGCATCTGAACTTGAATCGTTGTATCAGCGCGGTCTTCTTGGTCCGGATAATATTTTCAATCACTGCACGTCGCTGCCCGATGAAGGGTGGAAGATCCTGCATGAAGCTGGTGTCCGGGTGAACGTCTGCCCACGTTCTGATGCACACTATGGCATTGAAGACGGTATGTTTGCCATTGAGGCTGCGCGGCGTCACGGCATTAATCCCGGGCTAAGTGTCGACAATGAAACGTCCTACAGCACTGATATGTTTATGGAAATGCGTGTGGCATTTTACCTGCAACGAGTGATGGGGATGCATCAACAGCATTGCTGTGATTCCGCACATTCGCTAAAAACACTGCCAGCCGCACAGCTTCTTAAAGCTGCGACCGTCGATGGTGCAGCTTGTGCAGGGCTTCAAGATAAAATTGGTAGCCTAACGCCGGGTAAACAAGCTGATTTGATCTTGATTAACGCTGGCGACATCAACCTTTATCCGTCCGGTAATGCCTTTGGCACAGTGGTACACGCGACCGAACGCAGCAACATCGATACCGTTATTATTGGTGGACGCATCGTCAAGCAGAACAGTAAAGTCCTGGGTGTGGACAGCGCTCGTCTTCGCGAGGCCATTGATGAATCCCGTGAGTATCTGTTTGCTGCTTCAGGGTATCAACCTGATGTATTTGCTGACGCTTTTTTGCCACTGGAACATGCGCATTAACAGAGAATTACACATGAGCATGATTTATTACGTTATTGCTTTTGTCGCTGGTCTGGGTATCACGCTGCAAACGACTCTGAATAGTCAGCTGGCAAAAGGACTCGGGGGCGACTCGGTCACCGCCGCACTGTTTTCCTTCACGGTCGGGGCATTCAGCCTTGGGACATACTCAATGCTACGCGGGGGATTATTAGCCTCGCTTGCAGCCATTCCATCTCAACCGTTGTGGAGTCTTGCGGGAGGACTGATTGGTGCATGCGCCCTCTTCAGCTATGTCATACTAGCACCCAAAATCGGTTTCTCAGTCTTGCTCGGGCTGGCAATTGTTGGGCAGCTGCTTTCATCCCAGATGATTGACCATTTTGGTCTGCTAGGCGCAATCAAGCGGCCGGTTTCAGTGATGAAGCTTGGCGGAATGCTAATCATGTTGGTCGGGCTCGTCATTATGTTGTTTGGTGACAGGTTGTCTGAGCGTTATCTGCACTGATAGATAGGAATTACTAACGAACGTCTGCATCCGAAGTGTGACCACTAATATTGCCTAGCTCGAGTGGCCCTAGTTTTATATTTTTAAGGAATAAGAGGCTAGATTTCGCTATCAAACGAAATATAGATATGCACTACATTCGGATAACTTTTGGTAAGACAAACACTCATTAACAGGATGTGAACGATATTTGACACTAGCACATAAAGGGGCATAAATGATCAAACACTATTAAGAATTATCAAACTTTAATATAAACGCACAGGTCTCCTTTAGCTGATTGACCTCCCATTCCTAAGTCGTCAACGAACCACTCTAATTCGTTGAATGTCACTTGTGCGCTTTCCCAGTAATTGCCTTGTTGGGTATCAAAGCAAACTGATAACGCTTGTTCATTGTCATAGTCAACACTTTCAGCATAAGCAATAGCATCTGTGCTTGAAGAATATAATTATGATCGGCCACATGAATCACTGAATGATTTACCACCCAAATTGTATGAGCGGTTAAATAAGGAAAACTCTCTTAAAATATGATCGATATAAGGGATGGTTACACCATCAAACGATATCCTGTATTCAAAATTGCATTTTTAAATAGATTTTTAATGAATAAAAAAGCAGTTCTTTTAACTGCTTTTTGGGTTATCTACTGATTGGCAAGCTTCGCCTCGTGCAAACATCTACAAAATAGAGCCCAATCTGAGAACCGCATAGCCGGCATTTTCACTTTCTGCCCCTTTGCAATCGATTCAGCAACTGATAGCATTGTCGCAATTGACATGATTATTCTCCGTAAATTAATCCTGTTAGTTGGCGACGAACATGAGCTACTTGGCGGTTGAGCATGTTCGTCGTTCTATTTTATTATGACTCTTTTGTACCTTTCATTACTTTCACTATGTACGCTTCAATCAATGCATACTCTTCCGAGGTAGCTCGGTTTAGCGTTATCGTCGTTTTATCTTTTACCCGCTTACTGTTTGCCCATTTCTTAGCATTTAACTCAAGAAACTTTTTAGGTTTAGCAGTAACTTTCACAACCTTGTTTATTTCCGCTGCTTCCCGAATAAAATCAATAACCTCATCATTTGATGTTCCAGGCTTCACTTCTGTTAATAGAATGATTTCTTCCAAGGGAATTTTTTTACCAATGATGACTTTTATAATTTTTGAAATTTCCGCAAATTGACTGAACGTCAGATCACTTGGGAATTCAAATAGATTAATGATTTCTTGGGGAATTTCCCACGCCTGCAATGCTTTTGATACATAGCCTTGCGTGAAGCCCTCTAGTTCCGCAATCTCTGCTTGAGTTTTCATTGGATCATCACTGAGCAAAGTAGCAAAAACTCTACCATTGTCTCTAATTGAGTGCTCTTTAGCTGTCTGTAGCTCTTTAGATAACGCTTTGACCTCTGCCGGCGTTAACTCTTCATCACAGAATAAAATTTCAAGGCCAACTCCTGCAAAAATAGCCGCCTGACGTCTACGAGTTCCGTCTAAGGCCGCATATTTCCCTTTGATCCTCTGAGCAATAACAGGCTGGTATTGTTGACGCGCAATCGAATTGATTAACAACGACAATGAAGCGCGCGTTAAATCAGCTGCAATGCGCTTATTCATGTCGTGAGCAAACGTTAACGTTTCAACTTGATCTGCAGGAACGATGACTTTCTGAAACATAACCTTACGCCCATTGTGTAAGGTATATTCGTAAGAAACAGCCTGCTGTGAATTGCTAGAAAATGGTGATAACTCTCCGATACTTCTACCAATCGGAGCTTTTCGGGGGGGTTTGACTTCCATAATTAATTCGCTCTCAAATATAATTGGACATGCTGGAATACTGATAAAGCGAAATCATCAATTGCATCTTTCGCTGTTTTTAAAGATTTTGAATCTCCGGCATATTCCTTCGGATTTACAGATATAACGGTATCGAATGTCTCGCCGCAACGCTGATAAGCTATTAAATTTGGTACATTACAATCTAACATTTGCTCTCTAAATACAGCTTTAGCAATCGCCAATGCATCTTTATCTTGAACACTTTTACTAAACTTAGTCATAAAAGAAAAATGGTGTTCAGGTAATTTAGTTACGCCACTTTTTATTAACGATTCCATAATGGATGGCAAACGACCTATGTATTGCAAGGTCGAATGTAAATCGACTTGTGATGGTGGTAAAGGAGTGGCCAAGACATCTGCTGCAACAATAGCGTTTTTCAAAAATGCATCAAGATGCGGACCTGTGTCAGTAATTATCCAATCAAAATCACCTTTTAACTTATCTATCACATTCTCTTTTAGCACCATGTTAACGTTTTGGCCAGGAAGATATTCTGCGCATAATGCTTCCCAGTTCGACGAAATAAAACCATCTGCTATTGACGATGGCATAACGAAAACATTTTTTACCTTTGACTCTACAACAAAATCACTTAATAGCTCTTCACGAGTCAGATTTTGCAGCATAGCTTGAGCACTTGTGTACTCAACATCGCCAATAGAATACTGATGATTTAACATCATTGTTGATGATGCTTGCGGGTCAAGGTCAATAACCAGAATACGCTGATCATATTTAAGTAGTTGGGGATGAGTGCGTAATGATTGTGCGACTGTGCTTGCTATGAGTGATTTTGAGACACCACCTTTAAGGTTCGCGGGAAACAGAACAACAGCTTCGTTTTGAATATCTCTTAACTTTGGTTCGCCTCTGTGAGCATATATATCAATTACCTGCTCAATAGTGAGATCATAACTTTCTACTGTTCCCGTTAATTTTTTACTAAAGACGTAACCTTCTGCTTCCATTTCAAACATCGCTTTATCAACGATGGCTCTAGATAATCCAGACAGGCGGGTAATAGCTGATTTGTTAAATCGGACATGAAATTCGTCATAACCAAACTCTTTTTTATGCTTAGCCTCATTATCAGAAAGGCGTTGTAGTGCCTCTCTTGCGTAAGCACCTGTTTGTACGAAATTAGAAATATCCATAAATCCCCACCGTAATCAGTTTAAAGCATATTTTAATGATGCAAGGTTAAAACAACAAAACAAAACAATCAACAAATATCGAAGCTACCAGCAATGTTTTTTGCATTTATCCTAAAAACAATGCTTAACGCCTGTTTTCTATTAATATTGAACAAGATTTTGGACAACCACAAAAAACACATAAACCAATGTTAATAAACATTATTGTTGAAATTATTCCTGAAGAATAAGACAAATATTTTATGATTATTGATTTTTGGATTTAGACGATTTTTGGTCAACTATTTTAACTTAATGAGACATAACTTATGAATTATGACTATCTAGTATCAATTTTCATAGCATTTATCGACATTGAGAGTGCCATTGATACTTTTTCGTGAAAAGGAAAATTATTGTATGGATCAAAAGTAAACACCCTCATTTCATGAAAAACATCAAGAAATAAAGATATACATGAGATTTATTACATTGTATTTGACCTAAAACGAATTTATTTCAAAATATAAACAATAAAAAACGTGCTTAACGTAAGTTGGAATTTTTGATTGCTAATATGAATGGATAATTTGGCCAATAATCCATAACCTTCATCACGAAGTTTATGCAAAGTAATAGTGCCTGCTTGCGCGAAAACCGTTGCAGTTCCCGATAGAAACGCCCAATGGGTCTTGTTCAGAAATTATAAAGATATTTCATATTCTTTATATCAAGCGGTTGTTGAGCGTTTATCTGTAACTCTCAATATTTCTGAACTTATTACCTCCACTTGAAACCAGCCCCGCTCAGTTAAACCACTCAATATTGGTGTAATGAATCCACCAGTATTGAGCGGTTGCGCCTTTTAAAACCTATGAGAAAGTCATTCTATCAAAACGAACTAACCACTATTATCAAGGTGATTAACATGGAACAGAATCAACATTTATCAACCCACAACACTACGTTACCTGTCAATATGATTGATGCCCTCCCCTTTGGTAATACAAGACGATCACGCAACGAGGCAAAATATTCGGAGTTAAAACAGAGTATTCGCTTGCGTGGTGTTATTCAGCCTATCTTGGTTCGCCCCGCCGCTGATCGTTTTGAAGTTGTTGCTGGTTATGGCCGACTTATTATCTCCCGAGAATTGGGATTAAATGATATTCCTGTTTTGATTAAGCCACTCTCTGATGCTGAGGCTTTAGAGCATCAAATGGAAGAAAATCTGAATAGAGAAGGTCTATCTCTCATTGATGAATGCAAAGCCGTTCAACAACTCAGTGCGTTCTACAATGGTGATCGTCAAGCCATTGCTGACCGACTTGCATGGACGATTAAAAAAGTTAATGAACGAATTGAAATTCTAAAATGTTGTGATGAAGTTTTAGATTGCGTTATAGACGGTTCAATCACTGTTGGTCACGCTTTATTACTCGCGCCATTTTCAACCAAACTCCAACAAGGCACGTTAAAGAAAATTATTGCTGAAAAATGGACTGTATCTTATTTACGTGAACGTGCAGCGAAAGGACAACAATATTTAAGCCTTGCGAAATTTGATACGACTAATTGTAATACCTGCCCTCATAACAGCGCAGCACAATCAGGCTTGTTCGGAATAGAGGAACAAAAAGCAGCTTGTTCAAACCTTAATTGCTTTAAAGAAAAAACGGGCGAATGGCTTGAGTCAAGAAAAGCTGAATTAGCTGACCAATACGGAACTGTCCTGTTAGTCCAACAGATCGCGGATTCTGACCGCAATACAGTCGATGCAGTTACCGTTGGTGAAGAACAATTCTCAACAGGTTGCCTTGCTTGTCAAAAACGAGTTGTATTGATTGATGACCGACTAGGCCGCGCTCTAGGCTCAACTTATCCTAACCAATGTGTAGACGCTATTTGCTTTAACAAATGTGTTAACGCCCTATCGACTGACTCTGTGGACGTTGAGGAAGCAGCCATTGAATTAGCTACCCCAATTGATGTTGATAATGCTAACTCGGACGGAGTTAAGGATACGACAAAACCAGCAGCCAAAACCGATAAGCCTGTAAGTTGCATTGTGCCTAAGAAAGTTATTGATACTAACAAAGCGATTATGCGAGAAACATCCGCATCATTATTAATGCCACAAGAGCATTTTCAATTAGCCATGAGTTATGCCGCCCTAAAACGTCTATGCACTAGCTATAAGGCGCTAAATGAAACGCTTGGTGTACCGACTCATTTTGAAGCCACCATACAAGCCGCTTTACGTGTGAGTCTTGACGATTTAAAAACTGAAATACTTAACGTCACTCAACACCTTGCCACTAAACAATGTGACCAAACTGTCAGCATGACCGACATTATGATTTCCAATATCGGATTTGTAGAAAATGCCCGATCGGTTGCCATTGAAAAATGGACTCCAACCAAGGCCATTTTATCGGAGTACACCATTGGCTCATTATCAGCGTTATGTATCAAAGCTGGTTTTGATCAAGCAATGGAGAACAAAAAGGCGGGTAGCTTTGCCAAAGCCGCTAACAGCGGTAAAGGCAAGTTTATTGACACTATCTTAGCGACTCCATTCGATTGGACTCACTTCGCACCTGATGAATATCTGGCTCTTATTAAATAACGTCACAGGCAAGCGGGTAGTCAGTTGCCCGTTTGCCAACTTGTCGCACAATATCGTTATCAAAACCAATTAAATTATCGAGGCTTAAATGTTAACTCAACTTAATCAACTCAATACTATCGGTGGTGCAGAACGCATCAACTTATCAATTCAATTTTTAGCCGCTAATAAGGTAAGAGTGGTATTAACCACACAAGTTGACGCGAATGCCAAAGGTGAGTTAGCCGACTTATTGCGACCCCCTATCGTGTTAACAGGGAGTCTTTCTGACATTGAAATCATGCTGACCAACGAATTGTTTTCATTGTCTGAAAACGTCACCCACTCAACTTCAAATGTTGCAGCACAACCCACACCAACTGATGATGCAAACATGACTGAAAGTGACGCAGCAGATTTAATTGATGAATTAGATGATGAAGATTCACTTTAAGGGGTATGACAATGTTAAACATGAACACGATAACTAGAAAATTTAAAATTGGTGCTGCAATTATTAACGATCCAGCCCCACAAGCCGACATTGATGAAGTTCAACGTATTTTGACACAACAGTTCCCCATGTTGCGCCATACCCGACTCTATATCGAAGATGGCGTATTAAACGAGTCAGCAACCGAAATTGTTTACGATTTCCCATTAATTCCTGTCAAAACTAAGGGGTAACAATGAACGATTTGCTGAAACAGTTAACTAGTTGGGAAGTGGCTTATAAAGCGGCTCCCGATGAATACTCACTGATTTTGATTAACCGTCTTTCCAATATTAATACATCACCTCAGCATGTTCAGTCCAAGGATATGCCTCCGATTGGATAATCAGGTTAAACGAAATATGCACGCCCTCTATATACAAATATAAGGGCGTTTTTTTTGAGTGGCGCGTTTTGCCGAGTGCGTTAATGTAATGTCATCACGTAGCAAGAGATTAATCGCCATGAGTATCAACCCACCTCGTTTATCGAACCTTTGGTATACCCGCATGAACAATGCTTATGTGCCTAAGCTTGATGGTTCAAATTTAAGCGCCCTTACCTCTCGTTATAAGCTGTTTGACGATAACGTGAGTCAGTTATCTCCTATGTTAGCGTATGCGGTTAAATGTGGCTGGATGAAACAAGAGCAGGTGATTGAGGCTATTAGCGAACCTGATATGTTATTACAAATCAGTTTAGTTTCAAAATTAGTGGCCGAGCAATTTTGGATACCGTTTACAACAACAGTTTCAACGATGATGGATGCCCACAAATCCACTATTAGGGCGTTAATAGCAGACTCTCTTAAACATGATCCTGAAACGCAAAGCACCCTCCTAGCGAACTATGACAGCATACTTAATAATAGAGAACAAATGATGACTTTCTCAATGTCATTGCCCAAGGAAGATGCTGGCTTTGGTGATGATGGCAATAATATTTTTGCCTCTCGGATCACGTTCTCAGAAGCCTATCTCACCGAATTTAATATGAACAAGTTTGCATTTGATAATCGATTGCAAAATACGTTCTATAAATTGATTCAAACCGTTATGGCGCATCAATTTGAGTGCAGCACTATTGACATAAATAGTGGATACAACAATTGGCTGACCGAAGAATTATTCTGTGAAAATGATATAGAGTTGATTGGGGAATACATTACTCAGAAGCAAGGTGAATATGAGTTGGAACAACTTTATATTGACTTAAACATGAATGACGAAATGATTTCAACTATCGAGGATTATGGGGTTGAATGTGCTTACGACTATTGGTGTATGTCTCAGTTAGAAGATAGCATAACGGAAATAAGTAAAACCCCTACCGCTGACGTTCAAAAATCATTAGCAACATTAGCAACTGTTCACCCACTGCTATTACCAGTTCAAGCACTGTTCGACTATTTTGAGAAAAATATAAACTCTCGCGCATTCCCCTTTGATGTTGGATCAGACGTTGATGTGTCAGAGCAATTAATTTATTCATTTTGCCAACCAGCAGAAGAAAGTTGTATTCAAGATGCGTCAGAAAGATTTTATAACGGTAATGAATTTGCATCATTAAATCTCAGATTGAGTGATGACAATGTATTGGATTTTTTTGCAAATTTCTCAATTTCTACCTGCATGATAAGTTTGCTATTAGCGGTTATCGAGTTGCGCGATTAGTGAACTGACTTATTGTAACGGTATCAAAGTACATCACAGGGATATTAAACCAATGCAAATCGAAATCGGATCAGCCAAACAGATAACTGAGGCATTTATTCAATCGACTGTGGCAGATGAAAAAATCATTGATAGTAAACTCGCCCTTGTCGTTCACTCAAATCATTCAGGCTCTTTATCGTGCATCACTCGACATACCATTAACAACGATAGATTAGGCGTTGGTGAAATTATCTCAATAGATGATGTAACGGAAACATTCAATGATATTCAAAACCGAAGTGAAAAAGGACAATCTGATTGGTTTAATTCATTTACCGATGAACACATTATTATCAGAAGCGCCAAAATGCTCGTGTGGCATACTCCAAGACAAAGCCGTGTTTTATACCTTTCAAAAGGACAAGTGAAAGTCACGCTGCCACCACTGTTATATATTTTTCGTGTATCCAACGGCCATTCAACGACTGAACTGAGCGTATTTGCTTTAGCAGCAAACAAGCGTCCCAATCGCAAAACAAAGTTATACCACGCCCCATTGATGAACCTTTATTCAAACGGAAAGCTTTGCCTTGGCAATATGACGCTTCCAAAAATCATTAATCAGGACACCATTGAGTTGGTTGAGAAAGAGTTTTTTAATTCTCGATTTACTCACCCGAACCATAAAGCGTTAACTAGAAAACCCGTAGATATTGAAGCATTTTATAAAATAAAAGAAAAAAACGGGAAACGAATTATGACTTCTGAACTCATGCCAGTAGGCATTAAATTAAACGATGTTTTAGGATGATTAAGGCTATGGACAACATTGAAAAAGATATACTTGATATTGGTGAACACATTTCCGAGTTTAGTGTCGCAAATCTGGCCTTTCGGTATTTACAATTAGCCAACGCATACCGACTGGTTGCAGAACAATGGACAAATGAGTCTTTGAATTACCAACTCATAGAAGCTCTTTTCCACTTAGCATTATTAGCACGTAAAGAAAGAGTCCACCCTGTTTACGCTAATATATCTATCGTGGAATGGACAAGAACACCCTCGCACACACATACGCTCTGTTGGCTAAATCAATTAAAAACTTGCATGAAAAAGGTCAAAGCATGAGTAAACTTGTTGATCACCTAACGCGAAACCCACAAGCCTTTGCTAATTGGCAAATCGGTATCGTGCCTCAATTGAAAACGACACCTAATACTCCACTTAGACAACTCATTAGCTCGATACCGCCACGGTTACGCTATGAATGTAAAGGCGTCACATTACACCCCGATTTAGGTTTTTCAAGTTCAGCAACGTTTAATAATCTTGAACAACTCTATCAATGGCTTGGTGGTCGAAGCCAAGCCTATAATGCTCATAACTTGCCATACCTACATTGGAAAATTGCGCGTTTTAACAAAACACTCAATATTGAGGATTTACGACCTCATTGCGCTCAATTTCCCGCTTCACCACTATTAAAGAAATTTGGTATTAATGAGCAACGCAACTAATTCGTTTGCATCCAATCTTCAAAACTCTTGGCCGCACGTCGTTCCCATCCAGGACTGAACTCAATAGCACTAAAATCGCGAATATAGCTCAAATGTGTACAACTGTCTTTAGTTATCAATTCGCCATGATCCGTACTGTGATAAGCCACATCAACATCGTTTAAGCTGTAGACGGTGTATTGCTTAGTGTCAAAATCTATCAACAGCCTCACAAATTTGTGATGACAGGCAACTCGATTTTCTTTCATATCACTAAGCGTCTTTGCGATATCACCTTGAATACTGACAAACCATGAACGGAAGCGTTCTTCAGACGGTTCTATATGCATAATTTATGTTCCTTATCTTAGACGCTTCAACATAACCAATATTTTGTTTTCTGTAAGCTAAGGGAACCTTAGTTTTATGACTAATAACTGAATTACATAGTAAATTAATTTTAAATTCTTTCATTTGGCTTGAGTTGCGGGTTCGGAACCGTATGAGAAAGTAGATGCATCTCAAACAACAAGAGTAGACGCCATGCAAAATTTAATGAAAACCCCAACCCATTTATTAACTGATGAACAATTATCGCAGCTCATGACCTATTTTAATGAGCAATATCGTTCTGGTTCTCCTGTTGTCTCTGATGTCACTTTTGACCTGATTTATATGCCTGTCCTAAAAAGTCGCTTACCCCATCACCCGTTAATCACCAAAGTGCAACCAGAGGCTGTAAACGTCATCAATGACCGCTATCAACATAAAACACCAATGCTTTCAACGTTGAAAGCGTATGAGCATGATGAAATACAGTCTTTTGTCGATCGTTGTCAGCAAGCGGCTAATGAATTGGGTATTACAGAAGAATTACTCTATCGCGTATCACCCAAACTCGACGGCCTTGCGGCTTCATATATCGCAGCAGATGAAAAAATTTATACAAGAGGGGATGGTAAATATGGCAATGACATTACGCATCTTTATCACAATGGATTAAAGCTCGTTGGCGATAGTAACAGCAATAATATCGGTGAAATTACAGTGCTTCAAAGTTATTTTGAAGAAAAGTTGAAAGGTAGTTTTGCTCACCCACGAAATTTTGTCGCAGGATTGGCCAATTCGGATAATCTTAATGATGCGGGAAAACAAGCGTTAGCAGATAACGCCATTCATTTAGTATTTTTTAACGCAATTAATTGTCCTCACATAAGCGCAGCAAAATTGTTAACTAACTTGGAGTCGTACTGCGAGCAAGCCAAACAACATTCACCGTATTTGACCGATGGAACCGTGATTGAAGTGGTTAACGGAACAGTTAAAAAGCATATGGGCAATAACGAACATCATCACCATTGGCAGATCGCGAAAAAATCGGTTGGCGAAGTGGCTGATGTGCGAATAAAAGGGATTGAGTGGAACGTAGGCAGAAATAAAATCACCCCCGTTCTACTGATAGAACCCACGAGGCTATCTGGCGCAATGATACAACGAGTCACGGCGCATCATGCAGGTAATGTGAATAATCTGGGCTTAGGTGAGGGCGCATTAATCTCTATAACACGGTCTGGCGAAATCATACCTAAAATTTTAGGCTCTATTGAAGCGGTTAAACCCTCAATACCAACACATTGCCCTTGTTGCTCTCTGCCTGTTCATTGGGTCAATGATGCCATTACCTGCGTCAATAACGACTGTAGTGAACGACAAGTAAGTGCTATTGAATACCATTTTTCGGTTATTGGTGTCGATTTGTTTGGCCGACAAACCGTTCGTAAGTTAGTCGAAAATGGATATAGCTCAGTCGAATCTATTTACCCGCTTTCTACTGTTGATCTTTTAGGTTGTGGCTTCGGTGTTGGACAGTCTGAAAATTTATTTACAGAAATTCAAAAAGCCAAAACAACACCCATTAACGACTATCTGATTTTAGCGTCATTAGGTATTCATTCCCTTGGACGTGGTTCAAGCAAAAAAATGCTTAAACACGTATCACTATCAACAATCACCACCATGACCGCTGACCAGCTTCAAGCGATTGATGGTTTTGGTGAATTGACGGCAAAAAACATCACAACAGCAATCGAGGCTAAAGCCGAACAGATTTCCTTTTTATGTAACACACTGAATCTGGTAAACAGCATGAAACCCATGTCAGTGCTTAATGAAGAAGATAATTTACCGTTAAGCGGTCTGTACATCACTTTTACAGGGAAAATGGAACAAAACCGAAGCGATATGTGTTCTGAAGCTGAACGCTTCGGAGCCGTTGTTCAATCGTCTGTTGGAAGAAACACAACTTACCTTGTTATTGGATCTAACGTTGGTGCAACCAAGCTGAATGCTGCCAAAGCGAAAGGCGTTATTATTATCACCGAAGCAGAATACAATAACCTCATAGCTGCCTAGTCTAAATATATGTGGCGTCCATAAGAGGGCGCCAAAGGACAATGTTTACATGAAAAAAAAATTAATGCTGTTTGTCAAAATCATCTTTATAGCACTCTTAATTTATAGCGCTATTAAGAATGATGTTATCGCCATTTTTATCATACTTTTCGTATCCAATGTTTATATAACGAAAACATACATCTTACAGTGTTCAGACATGCCACAATCTAAAGATAAGGTATTTTACCTCGTATGGGTGTTGTCATTATTTGTTGTTTGGAACGCCATTATCATTGCTAAATGGAGTCACATAACCGCCCGCTATGCTGATTTCCCTATAGAATGCAGTCTTTTGAGTATTCCTTACATTGGTAATATTATCTACAGCTGCTTTGCGTATAAAACAGGTTGGTCATTAACTCAATTTGATTCGGGTTCTAAGCTGTCATTTAAATACGAACAAGAGACAGGAGAAATAGAAATGCATTTTTCGGGAAATAAAAAAAATATTTATCCTGCATACCGCTCATTCAAAAGATTACTGAGTCATTCGTTAACCAACCCAAGATTAAGCGTAATAAAACTCACATCCCCATTATTAACAATTGTAAAATTTAGGACAAAACTAGAAAATTATGTCTCTTGGGCAAATACAGTCACTAATACCACAAAAAGAATTACTATTATTGAGGCAGGATATTATGTACCTCGAATCCATGAGAGGCTAGGGTATTGGCTGACATTCACTTTAAAAGATATAAAAAAAAGTAAAGAATATTGGGAAAAATCAAAGTTAAATTGGCCTATATTAAGACTAACTGTTACAGAAAAATAGTTGATTAAATCTCGATTATTCAGGGCTTAATATCTCTAATTGTATTATTTAATATAGCAGTTGCGGGTTGTCTAACGTGAGTTAATCTAATTTTAACTTAACTCACAAGGCAACCTTTATGGATTTTTTTATACCTCAAAAACTAATCAATAAACCCATTAATATTTTACTGATTGGGGCAGGTGGAAGCGGTAGTCAGATAGCCACTGAACTATTCCAAATGGATTCACTTCTTAGACAAATTTCAGACCAATCTGTGTATATCAACCTCACACTGGTTGACGGAGATACCGTCTCAATTTTTAACGTAGGCCGTCAGGCGTTCTACTCAGGAGATGTTAATTCTTTCAAAGCAGAGGTGTTAGTGAATAGATTTAATAACTTTGGTGGGACGCATTGGAAAGCTATGAACGAATACTGCGACCCCGATAAAATGACGTTCAATGGCTATGATTTGATTATCACAGCAGTCGATAAAGCGGAGTTCAGAATTAAATTAGGCGAGGTGTTTAACAACACTCAACATGCAAGCGACTTATTGTGGCTTGATGTAGGCAATGGGAAAAGTGACGGCCAAATAATCTTAGGTCACGCATACAGAAACATATCGAGTACGGGGATACGATTACCGAATGTCTATGACTTGTATTCAGAAATGCTCAAGCAAATCGATGATGCCATTGAGGATATTCCCTCATGCAGTACCGAAGCAGCCTTAACCAAACAAGATTTTGGCTCCAATCGGGCGGTTTCAGCACAAGCGACACAATTGATTTGGCAATTAATTCGCTATGCCAAAATTTCGCATCATGGGGCGTTTGTCGATATTGCTAATGCCACTGTTCAACCTTTGAAAATAGACCCGCAATTATGGGCTGTATACGGTTATGAGGTTTAAATATATGAAACATAATTCAATTGAAAAAGCTCATAATGCCGCAGAGGAAGCAGCAAAAGGCTTTGGTTTCTCAAGCTATGCCGAATTGAATGAGAGTGTCGATGAACAAGCTAAAGAGGCTGCGAGAGCCGCCTTTGATGAAGCCCTATTAGGTTGTCAACAAGAGGTGTAAATCATGGTTTTGCTGCAACTTAAAACACTAAAACCCACATTAGGCACAAGCTTTAACAGTAGGGTAAAGTTTGTCGTTTTGTGCTTGACGCATCAGCTTACAACAGCAGTCATTCGATATGAGTATTACGACTCTCACGGTATAGGAGAACGGGATTTTGATACCGCCTTTGAAATGAACGATGCTACAGAAGTGACGCGAGAAGTGATTAGACGCCTCGGAAGTTCAGCAGAAAGCATTATTGATAGAGAATTGGGGCAGGGGACATATCAACATTGGCTTGACATCGACCCTCAAAAATCGATGTTTTAAATAATATCTTATTAATGAGAAAGTCTAATGAAAATTGATTGTTCCAAGATGTCTAACAAGGATGATTTATTGGTATTCATCGCACTTATTTTTATAATCTGTATTTTTTGTTTCATTGTCTATCTAGCTTCTATTAATACCTTTTTAGCTGGGTTTGTATCCGCCACGTTGATATGGAAGTGGAAATTTTGGTTTTATGACCCGATAGATCACTTCATTGAAACACACTGGCCAATATAGATACGCCTGTCTTATTCCTCAGGAATAAATAACTTAATTATTAATTTCAACAATGACTTACATCACAAAAAACACTGTCCGAAACTTTCAGGATATATTTACAATTACTCAACTAAGTCAGTACGAATCTCAGTTGCGGGTTATTGGAACCATGATGAAATGAAATCAATTAACCACAATGATTAATACTCTTTGTGGCATTCATTAACTGTTTTATCCACCGCTAATGGAACCACACGATGCAAAAAAAAATGACCTATTCAAAACCGGCAACCAATGCTGATGAAATATTAGCATTGATATCAACTCCGAATTCAAAACCATTTTACGACACGATGTTGGGCTTTCTAACCGCTGAATACCAATCAGTTACGGGCTTTGGCCAAAGCGCTATTATCGCTCTTAACCGAATTCCGTCAGAGGTAAAAGCTGACTGTTACGCAGACGTTATTAGAGTGCTTGACGGGTTAGTGCAATCGGGATTAGCAAAATCACGTACAACAATGGTGGTGCAAGGCGAACATGAAATAGTTGTAGGTTCGCGAGTGGATTACGCATTGATGGATGATGAGAAATCAGTAATAAATCAGAATTAATCATAGGGAAATATGCAAATATGACTAATTTAATTAATCGCAATGGTAGCTTTAACTATTCAGCATTTGTTAAGCAATTATCGGCAACATTGGAGCCAGGACAAGTGATCCACCCTCGCTGTGTCAGGGAAACAAGGGGATACGGTAACACCGATCCGATCGAGAAAGCAGAAAAAGCCTTACGAAGTGCCTTTGAAATGCAATTGGGTAGTATTAACCCAAATTTCAAACGAAAACGCGCGCCTCATGGTGGTTATGAATATCTAAGAGTTTAGGCCCGCATGACCCTGACTGTTTGTGCCTCAGTTGCGGGTTTTTCATTTCAAGAGATCATAGGGGTATTCAACAAATACAAGGCACACACCAATGAATACCGCAATCGATTATCAATATATTGACTCTCACGACCATGACCAATATGAATTTGCCGTAGCACGTGCGCAACAGTTATTTTTAGATGGATGGCGTGTCTCAATCGGTTTTTCAGGTAAAGATTCAAGCGCTGCTTGTGTGTGTATAGTTGAGGGTTTACGAAGAGCTAAAGCGATTAGAGGCGATGTTGGTCCACTTCATGTTGTGACAACAAATACGACACTCGATAACATGGTTTTGCATGATTATATGCTAACGCTACATGATGATCTCATTGAATACGGCAGACAACACGATCTCCCCATCGAATGCCATGAATTAAAGCCTGCGTTATCGTCATTACCGGTTATCGAGTTTGTGGGGCGCGGCAAATTGTTAAGAACCCCTGAAACATCTTCAAATGGGCGTGATTGTGCATTAGATTGGAAGATTAAACCCATGAAAACCTTTTTGAAATCGCTTTCTAAAAAGTATCAAACCGATAAGATTTGCTCGATTTCAGGATCAAGAGATGACGAAAGCAACGTGAGAAAAGGAAACCTCAAAAAAAGAGGCGAAACAGCCCATACGCCAGTTATGACAGATCTTGGTTGGACATTAGCCCTAATAAAAGAGTGGAGCCTCAGCGATGTATGGCACCTATTTGAATTGATAGATAACGATGACATTGAATCTTTTAGCGATAACTTACGATTTATGAAAAAACACTATTCAGCCAGTAACGGAGGCGCATGTGATTTATTTGCAGGAAAGTTAGCGGCCAATAAGAGCTGCGGATCAAGATTTGGCTGCGTGCATGCGCTCAGGTAAAGGAGGATAACTCACTGTTAAATCAGATAAGTATCGACCCTGAACAGTATGGATTTATGCGACCTCTAAATGATTTACGCAACTATATGGTAAACACGCTATACGATTTTAGTAAGCGTTCTACTTTGGGGCGAAAACTGACGAAAGACGGTTATATTAAAGTGGGTTTGAACCAATACAGCCTAGAATACCGCATGGATTTATTGCGATATATTTGACTATTAGCAAGATACCTATGAAAGCGGCGGCAACCACACCATTGATTTGATAGACTACCGTGAACTGTTGGCCATTCAATTTGCATGGTCAAGAGAGGGCGGCGAGGAAGCTCCAGGCATGGCACTCCAAATTTGGCATGATATCGTCAACAATGGTCAACGTTACCCAATACCAAAAACGACTCTTGTTGAAAAATCTTTTACGCCAACCTATACGTATTTCCCGTTAATGAAGTTCGTAGAAAGCAATCAGCCTGTTGGTCTAGACGATGAAGGCATACAAGCCGGCGGCAAATTTAAAGAAATTGAACGAATGTTTAATCGAAATGGTGAAAAACATCGCGTCATTAGATATACCGAGTCATCATCGTTCAATGTTGTTACTAAGAATGCGTTTGCAATGACGTTCGTTGAGGATTTTTATCTGGAATTGCTGGAAGACGGCCATTTAGATAACAAATGCCCTACAGTCATGCTCAAGCAGTTATTAGAATCTGGTGTAGTGACACTGGCAAAAGGAACCATTGGGCGCGTTCACGACGACGCAAGACATGCACAAGCGTTAAATTCGCTAAGAGCCACCACCGGCATTCCTACCGCAGAGGCAATAATGGCATTGTCTGTCTCTGAGAAAGTGATGAATGCTGAAATTTCATCGCGTCAAACTAACCAAGCAACCCAACAATCATTGTTTTAACTCTTGTCTATTTGATGCCTGTTGGACATTACCATTCAGGCATCCTATTTGTACGCTAGTTTCTTGGTTTGAGCCGATTAAATTCGGTTTGTAATTTAGTATATTTAGCATCCCAATTTTGAATACTTTTGTTCAATTCACTTATCATCTTATCTGCTGTAACAGCCTTGTTTTTCATCTCTCCTTGTCGCTCGGTCAATCTTCGAACTTCAGCCTGAGCGTTAGCATCATCTCTTTCTACACGAGCAAGTCTGGCTCTTAGCTCTTTTTGCTCATCTTCTCTATCACTTAGCAATAGTCTTAACGACGTTTCATTATTAATGGCTAGCTCATATTGGTTGAGGCTATTTACTAACAGTTCATCTTTAGCAGTTAATTTCTCATTTGCTACGGCCAGCGCTTGTGAACAAGCAATGTGTTTTTCGCTTACCGTCGTAAATGATTCTTCTAACTTCGCTATTCGGGCCTTTGCTTCTTCTTGTGATGCAGTAGCGCGAGCTTTGACTTCTTCAACTAAGCTGGTGTTACTTTCAAGTTTAAGTTGATATTTCGCTAGTTCTGTACGTTGGTTTTCATTCACTTCACGTAATTCATTATTTTTCGTGGTGAGTGAGTCTATTTGATGTTGAAGCTGCTCGACTATCAGACGCTTTTCATTGTTTAAGCGTTTTTCTAAATCACCCATTTGCTGCTCAAGCTTACCAATGGCAAAGGCTTTTTCTTTTTCTAGCTGTTCTGAATGTTGTTTAGCTTCTCTGGTGAGTAAATGAATTTCATTCTGTAACTCTCGAACCTGGTCATCTAATGTGTCGGCTCTAGTTTGATGGGTAATAATGGCATTATCGGCATTTTCTAGCCCTAAAATTGCCGCATCTCTTTCTTCGGTGAGTTCCACCAATTTTTCACTGTATTCATTTTTCGCATCCGTATGAAACCGGGCAATTTCTGACACAAAAGCGTTTTGAAAGTTATCACTGAAGCCAAAGGAATCAAACAACGTCTTTTTAGAGTTGTCTAACTGTGTTCGCCATTCTTTATGATATTTGTGAACAGTCGATGTGCTTTTGATGTCAGGCAGTAATTCTAAAACGGTTCGAATTTTTACCTTCGTATTTTCTGCGTAAAGCTGATTGCAGATCCTAAATACTCGTTCTCTCACAGATAAGCCCGTTGGTAGAGTGTCGCTGTTCATTGCTATATACCTGTCTCAAATATCAATTGTGCAAATAATACGCTAGCCGTTTGTATCGGTCAAACTTTTTTGTTCAGGCGAACATGTTCGTTTGTTCGCCTAAATACTTTATTAAATTAATATTTATTAGAGATTTATAAAATAATTTCACAGAACAATTTTGAGTTTTGTTCGCTTAATACATCAATAGTTGCGCGTTTTGTTCGCCATGTTCTTATATAGGAATATCGAGACGTTAAACAGCAGGACTATTTATGGACACAGTAAGTAACATTGAGTATGTGGGCGGGCAAATGGGGTTCTTTTTTGGCTCTGAGGATGAACTATCAACCTATATCTCACACACACAAGGCAGTAAAAAGCTAAAATGCCGTGTTCAAGTGAAAGCAAATGACTTTCTTTATGATTTTCCTCTATCAAAATTGGGTATGGTGACTCGCTATAACGTGAATGTAGCCGCCATTAAGACCTTATCAGCGTTAAATGCCGCACAAGCTGAGGCAACTCTTGCAGAACAAAAAACATTGGCAAAATACGTAGGGTGGGGCGGCTGCGCCAATGTGTTTAACCCTAATGATGCTAAATGGTCCAAACGCCACAACACTTTAAAAAGCCTACTGACTTGTGATCAATGGAACTCTGCTAAATTATCCACCTTATCGGCTTTTTACACTCCTGACTTCTTGTCTAAAACCATTTATAACGAACTCGTAAAAGCGGGGGTTTGCTCAGGTACATTTTTAGACACATCGGCAGGGGTGGGCGGTTTAGTGCGTACCATGCCAGAATCCCTTTATAACGCAATGGACATTAATTTAGTTGAACAAGATGCCATTTCAGCACAGATATTAGAAAAGCTTTATCCATCGGCCAACATTCAAAATATGGGCTTTGAAAATGCAAAATTTAAAAACCCTATTTCTGTCGTGTTTCATAATCCCCCATTCGGACAAGCGCCAATTTTTGATAGCGCAAATAAAACCTTAAGCGGATTATCGCTACACAATTACTTTCTCGCCAAATCAGCCACCTTGTTAGCTAAAAATGGGTGGATGATAGCGATTGTGTCTCGCTCGTTCATGGATTCTGCTAACAGTAAAAGTAGAGCGTTAGTAGGTCAATTCGCTTCGCTTAAAGCTGCTGTAAGGCTGCCTAAACAAGTTTTTGAGGTGTCAACGGGGGCCAATGCCACCGTTGACGTGCTTCTATTTCAAGAGGGCGCAGAGACCAATACCGCATGGTTTAATGCTGAAAGCGTAAAGGATGCCAGCAATAAGGATTATTTTTTAAATCAATATTTCATTACTCACCCCGAAATGATCCACGGCGAAATGCTAGTAGGTGAAGTGTTCCAGGGTAATAGCGTACATTGCGAGGGTAACAATGATTTTGAAAATGTCGCTATCAAAGCCATTAATATGATGTTTGCAGGTCAAACCTTTAACGGGGAAACCTCATTTAATCAAGCTCAACACAATGTCGCTCATGTTGAACGTCAGATAATAGAAACGGCGGGAACTCGTGAGGGCTCTTATGCCGTAGGGACTGATGATGAAATATACCAATTAATCAATGAGTCTTGGCAAGCGACTGATTTTAACGGAATCACTAAAGCGCGATTACAAGCATTATGCGCCGTTCGTCACTCACTAATGACGTTATTAAGCGCAGAACAAGACGATGAAGCAGACGCAACACTTGATGAACTTCGATTAACGTTAAATCAGCGTTACGATGCATTTGTAAAAAAATTCGGCTATGTTCATGATGCCTCAAACCAGCGGGTAGCAAAATTAGACCCCACTAATTACAACCTATTATCGCTTGAAGTGAATTACACCGCAGGATTAACCAAAACAGCCGCCAAAAAATTAGGTATTAAAGCCGTTAGTCCATCGGCTAAAAAAGCGGAAATATTCAATAAACGCATATTATCGCCATGGGTTATCCCAACTCATGCCGACTCAATAGAAGATGCTTTAATCGCCAGCGTTAACGTGCATGGTGGTGTGGATATCGCTTACTGTGCAAGCCTTATGGATACGACAGAAGCCGAATTTATCAACCGAACTAATGGTCATCTAATTTTCGATGAATCGGGCAAATGGGTTACTCGAAACGTATTTTTGTCTGGTGATGTAAAAACAAAAATAAATACCGTCCACCAGCTAGCTTATGACGACGACACAAAACAACATTATATCGATGCACTAAACGCAGTTTTGCCACTCGATATACCTTTTGAAAATATTAAAGTAAACCTAGGCGCTTCATGGGTTCCCGCGAATATCTATCAAGAGTTTGTGACCTTATTGTGTGACGGTAGAGAGAATTCTTATACCAAAATCGATTTTTTATATGCCGCGAATCAATGGCAAATAAATCTGTTAAATTTACCTTACCAGTTAGAAACGCGCTTAGGCTCCAACTCGGCCTATCGTTTTAGTAAGTTATTAGACTTTTTGATGAATGGCCGTCCTACTACTGTGACATATAAAGACGAAAACGGGCATAGAATCATCAATAAACAAGCGACACTAGAAAACGAAATAAATGCAGAACAAATTATAGGTGAATGGGATACTTTTTTGCTTGAAAGAACTGATGTACAAGACAAATTAACCACCATTTTTAACGAGCAATTTAATCGATTTGTTAAGTTAAATGCAGATGGTCATACTATTTCATTACCTCATTCAAACCAATCAATTAAGCTCAGAAAGCATCAAGTCAATGCGGTTTATCGTGCCGTTACAGAGGGACGATTATTACTTGCTCATGAGGTGGGGGCAGGGAAAACGTACACATTAAGCGGCATAATGAACACCCTCATTAGACTAGGGCTTAAAAAACGTATTTTGTGCGTCGTTCCTAATCATTTGACGACTCAATTTGCAGCGGGATATTTAGAACTTTTCCCACAAGATCAAATCACGGTATTAAACCCCGATGACCTGAGCCCTGCATCACGCCAAGCGACATTGTTACGTTTAAAAACAGGTAGTTCGATAGTCATCTGCCCTGAGTCTTCATTCGTTGCCATTTCGCCAGATGAAGACATTGAGCAATCTGTTATCGAAAATGAACTCGCGAAGCTTGATTTCGCACTATGCACAATGGACAAAAACAACGGTGCACGTTTTTCTGTCAAAAATATTGAAAATAAAAAAGCTAAATTAAAGAATCGGTTACAAGAACTTGCACAAGATGATCGTAAAAAAGGATTTACCATCACCGAACTAGGCATTGATTGCTTAGTGTTGGATGAAGCGCATTTTATCAAAAACCTGAGTTATGAATCCACACGCTTAAACAATGTACGTGGTTGCGGAAACCCGATAGGCTCAAAACGCGCATTCGATTGGTTTTTAAAAATCCAATGTTTAAAAAGGAATAATCTTGAACAAGGTAATGGCTTGGGCGTGTATTTCAGTACAGGAACGCCAATTAGTAACACATTATTAGAAGCCTACACATTTTTAAGATATTTAGATGAAGATATGCTCATGGCCCAAGGCATCGGCTCAATTGATGATTTTGTTTCATCGTTTGCTACCGTTAGCAGTGACTTTGAAGTATCGGCAGCAGGTAGCGGATCATTCAAAACCGTCACCCGCTTGCGCGCATTCCGTAACATGACCGTGTTACAGTCTCTATGGTCATCTATAGCAGATAGTGTCAACGAACAAGAGCTTGCTAAATTTTTACCAGAAATTCAGGGTATTGATGGTAAAAATTATCCCGCAATTCCGCCAATTAAAGGCGGCAAAGCAAGACAAATTATTGTTGACGCGACACCTACACAAATCGCGTTTTCAAAATATTTAGTCTCTAGAGCAAAAAATTTTAAGGCAAGCCCAGTCGAAAATGACAATATGCTATTAGTCATGTCACAAGCGAAGAAAGCGAGTATTGACATGCGTTTGTTAAACCCAAGCATTGAACGAGACGAAGCGGGTTTTAAAGTGCCAACATGTGTAAAACTCACCGCTGATAAATACCACGCAACCAGTGAAGACAGAGGAACCCAAATAATATTTTTAGATTTGGGTGTCCCTAACTCTGACGGCCGTCACTCAGTCTATAGTGACATTAAACAAGGTCTTATTGACCAAGGGGTCAATTCAGAACATATCGTATTTGCGCAAAGTTTTAAAACACCCAAAGCCCGCGCCGAAATGTATTCTAAATTGAACGCTGGGGAGTATCGCGTGTGTATAGCATCAACCAACACGCTTGGTTGTGGCGCCAATGTTAACGAACGTTTAGTGGGAATAACGGTATTAGACGCGCCTTATCGTCCAGCAGACCTAACTCAACGCCTCGGCAGAGGCATTCGCCAAGGGAATTTACTCTATCAACAAGCGCCGCATTCGTTCACTTTAGACATAACTTACATCGCGACCAAAAATAGCCTTGATTCTTTTTTGTTTCAAGTACTTGAGAATAAACAGAAATTTATATCGGATTTTAACTCAGCTAACGATATTTCACATTCATCAACGGATTTATCTACAGCAGAACTTACGTTCGCAGAATTAAAAGCGGAAACCAGCGGATCACCGTTAGTCCTAGAAATGGTGACTTTAACTAAATCGATACAACGTCTTGAAGCCCAACGTCATGCATTTATCCGCAATCAACGCGAGGCTAAATTCGACATTGAACGCCTCAACTCAACACTTGCTAACAATCAACGTTATTTAGCGGCAATCAACACGGATAAAGCCAGCGGCTTACACATCCCGCAAACGGGTGATGCTTTTAGCTATATCAATGCTCATGGAACAACGTTTAACACCGTTAAAGAAGCGTCTCATGATATTGATAACATTTTCAATCCAATGGCTTCATCTATCGCACTTGGGTTTTACCAAGACACAAAAGCGTTATTAGGTGACTTTGCAGGTTACGCATTATCGATTAAAACAATGGGAACCAAAATCAATCTATTAGTTAAGGGCTCAACAACTTATACCTTTAGATTAGATCTCACCAAGCAATCAGGTTTTGGGTGGCAAGTGTTGAATACCATTAATAATTTTATTCGTAACTATGACAAACATATCACTCGATACAATCACAAGATTAATCACGAACAAGCGTTAATTGAAGTGGCAGAAACGGCCATTAATGCCAGCTTTACAGAGCTAGACCAGTTAATCGCCTGTAAACAACGAATGATTGAGCTTAAAACTCAGATCAGTGAGTTTGAAAATGAGAGTGACACTGAAACAGCAAACCAAACTGACGACATTATCAATAATATTGCGGCTTAATGAGAGGGTAAGACCATGTATACATCCCATTTTACGGCGGTAGTCACTGACTTTTTACGAAGTACACAGCTTGATTTATTAAGCCGTGAGGATAAATATTTTGTCACTCAGCATAATGGCACAAGCTCAAAAATATTGCTTAACGGAAGTAAATCTCTACTTGCTGCTATTTCTATGGTTCAAACTGTTACGTCAGACCCATTTATAACCGTTGAGATCATCAAACAACTCAACATCCCGCTTCCCAGTGTTGCTAATAAATTGTCATTTACTAGGCCAGAGTTGACTCGATGTATTGTTGTCGGTGTTTATAAAGACCGTTTTTCACTGGTTGTTGCTACTGATGAACCCTGCGAACTCAGTAAAGCCACGTTACTTGATGGGGATTTTTCTACAACACTAAGCGATATAAAACTGTTTGATATGGTTCAGGCCGATCCCCGAAGTCATACAATAAAATTCAGTTAGTCAGAAAGAATCTGAATTGACGGTTAATCCAAAGTGAGAGGGAAGCGGGCAATAGTAATATACAAGGTAACTTCAACGTTTTAGAACAACGCTCAGAATCGTTTCAAATGATAAATTTCTGAGCGTGTACTAAAAGATTGACTATGTGCTTTACTTTACTTTACATTACTAGCTAAGAGCAAGAGAAGTAAGCATGTAATGATGATCAATGTTAGATAAGAAGCACGTATAGCATTTACTGTTTGTTGATCTCTATTAATTCCATCATCTCTGTATACTTCTCCGATCTTAGAGTCATCAATCTCTTTAGATAACTCATATTCATCGCGTTTCAAGTTAATAGCGATATAGATTTCTGCTAAAACTGTTGAAACGAAGATAACTAGTATTACGCAAAATAAGTACATAATGAACATCCCTGTCATTTTTTAAAAGTTTAGTGCATAAGTTATTCGTGCATAAAGCAACAAATTATTTCGTTGCTCAACTTTATAGTAGCTGATTTGAAAAGAGTGGCCGCAAAAAACCTTCAAATTTTTTTAAATTGAGGGTTTTTCTACACCAACTAAAACGATACCCGATCACCAGTAATTTTCTATAACTTTGAATAATATCTCTGTTTACTATCCTCCCCCTGGTGAGTTGCTGTTTTAAGACTTCGTTATAACGTAAAGACCTCAGTTATCTTTAGAAGCATGACTCATTATGCAATATTCAATGTTTGCCTACGGGACGAAAGCCTCAGAAGCGTTTACGTTACCGAGTAACGACGAGTGGAAAGAGGTTTTACGCAATGTGGCTTTTAGCGCAGATCAATTGTCATTCTTCGACAACATGCCTCAATCGCAATTGTTTAGATCTGGTGCGTCTGCCAAAAATGATTTAAAAGGGTTAATGAGGGCGAATGTACCCATTTGCGTAAATGTTCTTGATACATCGGGAACGGTGAGGGCATTAATAGGACAGTAAGCAACAACAAATCTTATTAGATTCTGGTGCTTTTCGATTATTTCAACATAATATGAAAACGGGTGAAGCGCAGCAGCTAGATTTCGAGTTGGTGCTTAATCGTTATAGAGAAATTATTAAGATAAGTCACCTCTGTTCTAACATCCATTTTGCATGTCCAGATATTGTGGGCCAGCAAACAAACTCTATGGCACTAATAAGCGAGTATTTTGCAGATATAACGGATTTACTTCATATGTGCGCCAATATGCTTATCCCGTTGCAAAAGGGGCCAAAATCTATCTCTCAATGCTATCACGACGCACTCACTACTATACCTGCTAGATATCATCAGCAATTAATCATTGGGTTACCATCAAATGCCGCCGCGTTGAGTGTTGATGAAGTTCTCTCATTTCTCAAAACAGACACACCGACAAGAGTGCATTTTCTGGGCGCGAGTGAAAGCCAATTGGTTCATCAAGCTAAACACGTAAGTCCTAATACCCAGTTCAGTAATGATGCTACACGTATTCGAAAGTGGGTCGGTAAAGGGAAACTCTTAACCACGATGCACCAATCCATATTAGATGAATCAATTGATGAAGTGTGGTCTGGTTCATCTATTCCGCATTTAGACGAACCCGGCATAGAATTTGATTATACTGAGTTTTTGGGAAACCTAACTGAGTACGTAGAGCAATCTTCTTTAAGTCAATTAAAGCGACTTGCCAATAAATTATCTACCACTGCAGGGCGGCTGAAAAAAGCCTGTAAAAACGATAACCTTATAGATTACATCGATAGTTTGAATTATGGATATAGTGATCATCTACTCTATGAGTTTCATGAAGAGGAATGTCGTAAAAAGTTAAGCCCTCGAATTCGCCAATATTCTGTATATCAATTAGCGTCATTAGGCATGATTTGATGTATCCACTGGGCCAATATCGACCTTTGAGGGTAATGTCAAAGGCTTAAAACAACGAATACTGCTCGTTACTACCCCTATAATTACAAATTCATCTGATTCATTTATCGGAATGGGTTTGTTGTCATTACTGCCTGAAAGTAAAAGTCTTCGTTCTGCATCTAAAATTTTGCAAGATATGTCTCCATTTAGATTGATAATAACCACATCTCTATGCCGGGCAGTGATGTCTCTATCAACTATCGCTATATCGTGGTTATGTATTCCAATATTAACCATATCGTTGCCATCAATTAATGTCAGAAATGTTGTACTTGGATGAATTACTAAAAATTCATCCAAACTCAAATCTTTCTGCGCATATTCTTTTGCAGCACTCTCAAAGCCACCGATCCCACATGAAATGGGCATTGGAGATAATTTCATAATCAAAACCACTGTGTTTATTTAAGGGCTATCCATTTAGCGCCACCAGTGTCAATATGTAGTGATGAAAACTTCATCGTATTTATTAAAAGCTGGTGTAGATTACCCTACAAGTTGGGGCGAATTTGTTGATTGGTTTCATGATGAACAATCCTGCATTAGCTACCTTTACAAACTTCGTTGGCCAAACGGATTCATATGCCCAAGCTGTTCAAGCCATCAATCACCTTATCAGTTAAGTAATGGCAAGTTAAAATGTCATGCTTGTCGTTCTCAGTGTTCAGTAACATCAAGTACACTTTTTGACAAAACAAGAACCCCCATGAAAAGTTGGTTTGCTGCCGTCTGGTTTATTACAAATCAAAAAAATGGTGTCAGCGCTCTTGGAGTTCAAAGGTTATTAGGTCTTGGGAGTTATCAAACCGCTTGGTCATTAATGCACAAGTTAAGGTATGCCATGGTTGATCCTGAAAGGGATAAACTGTCCGGCATCGTAGAGGTTGACGAAACACTAATAGGTGGCGTCGTTCCCCAATCATCTATTAAAAATCAACAGGGTAAGCGTAAGGCTGTAGTTTTGGTAGCAGTTGAGCTGCTATCACGCTCTGGATTTGGCCGGATACGTTTAAGGCAAGTGGAAAGTGCAACCAAAGAACATATCCATCAATTCATTCAAGATGTAATTGAACCTGGTAGTACAATTTGTAGTGATGGCTCTCAAGCATACAAACAAATAGACAAGAAAGGATATAAGCATAACCGAATAGTGCATTTAGGTTCATCTGTACCTGCACATGAAACAATGGCTGGGGTGCATCGAGTCTCATCATTATGTAAAAGATGGCTTTTAGGTACATATCAAGGCGCGGTAAAGGCTAAGCAACTTGATTATTATTTAGATGAGTTTACATTTCGCTTCAATAGAAGAAAGTCAGATTCTCGGGGATTATTATTCTACAGGTTGCTTGAACAAGCAGTGCGTTCTAAGCCGATAACGTACCAATCAATTAAAAATCGATAACCACAATATATAGTGGTTGGTTGTGCTAAGTGGATAGCCCTTGTTTATTTACAGTTACTCTAACACTAATTACACCTGAATTCATAATGACAATTCGAATTACGCTGGACTTCAGTAGCCGGTTTTTCGATGCATGTTGTACTAACTGCAAACGTTAAACCACTTTGCAGTTAAGGAACTTCTCGTGAATTATTTAAGCTCGTTTTACCTAGAACCGGCAACAGTAAATGCTATTGATCGATTTTCTAAACAAGAATTAAAAACTGTATTACTTTCTCGGATTATCTATAAGATAATGAATGATATTTTTAGCAAACAAACACTAGCCAGGTTCGATAAATTATATCTCATCAATGGTTTTAATCATAAATTGCAAGTTGACGAGGTTAGTAAGGTTGCTGTCAATGAGCTGCTAAATCGAGATGTTATCGTAACTCTAGATCATCAATTACTTAATGACGCTTGGAAAAAAGTTTATTCAGCCGGTCTATGCCCCACGAATACTGATGTTAGTCATTAAGCATACTCTTCACATTTTACAGGCAACCACATGATCCACTTTGATGTAAATGTCATAACTCAATTTATTTATGCCTGTTCAGCATGTTTGTTTTCATTCATCACCATTGTTTACGTACGAAATATGTTGGCAGAAATTACTAATAATATTGCTTACAAGGTTTTGGGCATTGTCGGTGTGCCTATTCATGAGGTCTCTCATTTGACCACAGCGCTATTATTTAATCATAAAATAGTTGACTTTCAGTTATTTAAACCTAGTAGGGATGGTTCCCTTGGCTATGTTTTACATAGCTATAACCCATCACTATTTTCTCCTATTGCTAACATGTTGATTGGTATAGCACCGCTTTTTGGAGGGACTTTAGCTTTTATAGGTGTGACGAAATGGTTACGACCAGATGTGTTTGATTATTTTGCAACTTATATTGAGTTATCAAACGTGCTGAATGGCGATTTAAGCGGGTTTTTAAGTAAATTGACATCTATGTTAGATATTATCTTATTTTCTTCCACAAACGTTTATTTAACTGCCTTATGGGTGTTTGTTAGTTATTCCCTTGTTGTTTACTCTGTTCCGAGTAAAGCAGATTTCTCTCAAAGTAAAATAGGGCTCCTTTTAATCATCGTCATTATTCTATTGTTAAGTATGTTGATGCCTTCGTTCCTTGAGTCGATAGGGGGCCTTATTTCATCACTTAGTGCAATATGGATTGCAATTGCACTTTTACACTTGGTGATCCTCTTAGTTACATTCATGGCTGTTTTTGTAACTCGGTTAATCTTCCAAAGTGGTAATAGACCTTAATGTTTTTAAATTCAAAATAGAATTCTCTTATAATAGATATAGGAAATATAAAGAATATAAAAGATATAGATCTATAGGAGAGACTAAAAAGCTAATTTTACACATATAAAACAACAGCTTAGAACACCATAATTATGTAATCATCAACAAATCTTGTTTTACTCGATCAATTAAGTGTTGATAAAGATCTAATATCCGTTTTTAACGATCATTTACTTAGTTTTCGAGATCATTATAACGGCTTTCAAGATCTTTTATTTGTTGCTAGTTATCCACAAGATTAAAAAATAGCCAGATAGTTTGTTATTCACTCTAAACACCCACTAAATTTACATTTTGTTGTCTTATCCGATCATTAATTTGTTTCCACTTTTACATTTTTATGTTTTTTGGGCCTTTTTTTTAGTCCTAAGCCTAGGTAGTAAAAATATTGGGATCATTTAGTTGGCAACAAACGGATCTTTAAGTTGGTGTATACAGATCACTTTTTGGGCCTTCTAAAGATCAATATTTTGTTGTTAAGGCGAAGAGATGATTAATAACCCACTTTAGATTTGGCTTTCATTTGCTTAATCTTCTCTAAAAACTTCAATTTATCATCTTTAGCTTTTTGTTCTGGTTCAATAACTAGCGCCGCCTCACGCTCGTTAATAACTTCATAAATCTCATTAGCCGTAGTTGTATCTTCAAACACCATATATGCTTCAGCTAGCAAATTCAGTTCTGGTATTGTCAGCTTTTCATTCTTAAGATTTAACTTCGTTTCAAGCTCCCTAATAGTATCTTTAGCTGTGTCTTCGCTCATTGAAACTTTATGATCAATCCATTTATAGTGAAACTTTATGCCGATTGTGACTCTACCTTTTTTTATTAGGCTATAACCTAACTCGCCTTTATCGCTTTTGAATAAAACTAGTTCGTGCTTACAAATTTCGTTGATTTCTTGAAATGAATCTGAGATGCAACGTTTTATGAATACACCAATAGGGCCTAAGCTTTGGTTTCCTTTACTCAGGTTCCCGTTTTCGTCGAATAGCCCGAAATATCCTTTTAACTCATCGATTGTTAATGGTCGTTGATAACCCTCTTGCTTAAATCGAGATAAGATTTCATAAAGTCGCTTACTGTATGATTTCTTAAGTTTGTACAAAGGTTTACGATTGATTAACGCATACCCTTTCTTTGAGTAATCGATATATTGTTCTTTTAACTCAGGGTTGGGAATGATTATTAGCTTTGCATTTTTATATTTGATACGAGCAAGAATAGGTATGTAATCCCATTCGTCAGTTTCGCTATTAGTAAAGCCTACCGTTCGGGTCGCTAATCGATCAGCAACCGGGCTTAATGTCGAGCTTAAATGACTCGATTCAATATCAAACCAATCCGAAAGGATTTGTGCAGGGAATTCATATGATGGTCCAGATTTTGATTTCCAATGATCTTCCCTCATGTGAGCGACCATCAGATTAAAAATATTTTGCTCATGGACAGAGAGACGTTGCCGCGAAAAAATCAATTCATGAGATTTCTTAAATACTTCTGGCATTGATTCCTGCAAGCCTAAATCTACATGTTTTTGTTTTGGTGCGTTGTCTTTACTGTTGGATGTCATCTTCTTACCTTATTACCCTATCCATTGATAAGTATTTAAGCTTTAGCAATATTACATGTATTTGTCATATCAGCAAACAATTTATTGTTGTTCATACGGACAGAAAATTGTTGTCAACCAATACAGGATTACGTTGCATGTCGTTACATTTTTCTGTTGTATTAATCGCTGAATATTGTTGTCGCTCGTTACTAAACATTGTTATTCAAAATTGCAGGAATTTGTTGTCAAAATAGCGCATATGATGTGTTAGTAAGGCGTTTAAGTTATGAAGTCCTTATAAAAATCCCATAAATATACATTCATTTTCCGCAAATCCGATTATTATTCTCGCGACTAAACATAAAGATATATTTAGTTAACGTGTTGTAATTAAACATAAAGCATAAAACTAGCAACTAATAGATCATTTTTTTGTTGTTAAGATTACATAATCTTGGCATCTTCATTATATATTTCTGTTCAACCGATGTGATAACCGTTCTGTTAATAAATCAAAAAAATGACACAAGCTGCTGATTAATATGATTTAAAAATAATATTTTACCGCATGTTTGTATTTTTAATATTATTCCTTTACATTTCTCGATATGAAAATAAACCATATAAAACAGTGTTTTAAGTTAAATTTTTTATTTCAACAACAAGAAAGTGATCCTTTGTACTCAAAGGATCATTTTATTGGTAACGGGAATTCTTGAATTTAACACCTAAGATACTGATTTAAATACCTTAAAGTATTTCCGTGTTATAGATCTCAATAGTGTGCAACAACAAAAAAATGTATTAATTGGTTCAATTGCACCAAAAAACAGTAATAGTCATGCTAAATGCAACATAAAAGTGATCTTTAACCGGTATTCAGTAATATTCACTCATCTTAAATTCTAAATTTTATGTTTCTCTAGCACTGATAACCTTGCGGCCTCTTTTACACCATTACCTCTTGCCCTGTACTTTTTCATTAACTCGCGATCATCGGCATCGGTTGAGAAAATCATTAACGTTTCAGGCTCAAGCTCCAATCGGCAAATCTCACTCATTTGCTTGTGGAAAATCATGATTTCTGAATATGAGCCCTTTTTAGTATGAACCGTTTTCATTTGCTCAAATTGCGCGTCAGAAGCTGTAAATGATTGAGTATTTTTAATCTTATCTACAGAAGAGGGGTCTTGCCCCAGGAACAACTTCCAGTCAGTATTGGCTAAGATAGCTTGACCCACGGCATTGCCGGTAGCGTCCATCAAGTTCTGTGTAATAACGCCACCCGACGCACGTACCTTACGAAACTTACGGAAAGCGGCTTGCAAAAACTCACCGACGAATTCAATCAGAGCGCCCTTATCGCCATCTTTATCACCGGCCATCCATTGCCAAGCTTCTTCAAGTAAGAATAAACTTTTGCGTGCCGTACCACCTTGGAATATTTTGTGCTGAATTTGATTTATCACACCAAGAATGACCACCAGCTGTAAATGCAAATCATTCTGTAGTTCTTCTAGTTCAACGACGACTAGGCGGCCATCAAAGTCAATAGCAGGGCGCTTGTCTGAAAACAAATGCCCATATACGCCGCCCTCAGCAAATATCATTAACTGTTTGCCGATCTGTCGCATGTATTCTTCAGGATGTTGTAAGCAACGCTCAACAAAGATAGTGACCGTGGACTTTTGCCCTAATTCATTCCACATGTCCGTGAGCATTGTCATCATTTCTGCTCGTTGGACTTCTGTCACGCCATGTTTTGGTGCCGCCATCGCTTTAAACATGGTCAATATCATTGGCCCTTGACCAATATCGCCTGTCCATTGATGAATAGATGGAAAGGGATTGAGCGAATATTTGAAATTGTTATCGAACGAAATAAACTGACTGTCAGTGAACATTTCTGCTAAATTTTGATATGAGCGGCCACTGTCTAAAATAAACACTTGGGCCCCATCATCAAATTCTGGCAATTCATATAGCTTTTGATGTGGTTTTCGTAACAGTGATCCCCCAGGCTTAACTCCTGAGTTTAAATAACAGTTCACAATGTAGTTCACCAATACCGACTTACCTGAGCCGGTTGCCGCACTGAGTAAAAAGTTATATCCGCCATCAGTCTTAAATAAGTCCCAAAAGAAGATTTGGCCGTTACGCGTAGATAGCGGGACTATAGGCAAGTTTGTATTGCCCTTCCAATTACTCATATGGGGAGTCAAAAAAACTAGTGCTTCTGAGGAGTAGGTCGAGTGGCGACGATAATTTGAATACCCTTTATCCATCATGCAAGGGATGTTTTGTAAGAATAGAGGACCCGTTAATACTGACTCTGGAGTAAATGTAATTCGTTTCGTTTCAAAATAACGCTTCATTTTTGCTAATGAGCGTTCACTTCTTTCCGCTGAGCCTGAAAAGATAATTACATGGGTACCAGAGTGGGCGATTTTTGCCCCGCGCTGATCTATCTCTGTCCAAAGCTGGTCATAATCTCGCTTTTGGTCCGCTAACCCTTGGAACCACTCTAAAATTTTACCTTTTGCTTGGCCTATTAACCATTTCCTACCATTGGCTATGTCGCTTTTTGCTTTCCCTTGCTCAGGATAATGAATTAGCGTCGAAATCATGAATGGATCACCATGAGCAACCCCACCTGACATCCAGTCACCCACTAAATCAAACATTTGCCCATAATAAATTTCATCAGGTAAAGACGATAACGACATGATTTTTATGTGTGTTTGATTGTCTGTTTCAAATTTTACTTGCCCATCGGATTCAACTTCTTTAGGTTTGCCAGTGATAATACCGTTGGGGGTAAAATGAACTGTATTTCCATCTTCAATAATTTGTTCTGAAAAGGTCTTACAAGCATTCGGTTTAACATTGCTATTACGCCAAATAGCATCTTTTGATGTATTCATTAGCATCTGAAGACGCCATAACAAATTATTAGGTGCTAATTTATTCGGTGCGAACCCAACCCCTTTTAAACTTTCTTCAATATCTAAAATGAGCGTGCGAAAACGTTTTTCTTCACGATCATTGGCAAGTAGTTCTGCCGTAGGTACTCTTACAGTAAACCAAAACTCAAAATTACGTAGACGTGCACCATTATGCATGTCTTTATGCACCTTACTTTCAAGGTCTTGAGCTAACGATTCGGCCATCGATGTAGTGAGTTCATTATCATTACCCATCAACCGATTACCACGAGTCGTTTCATATTGATTAATGAAGTAACTTATATCTGGTATAGCAACTAATTGAGCTTGGATAGTCGTATCAGCTGGATAATCCTTTTTAAAAATGGCATCCAATGAGTTTTTTAATTCTTCATTGCAACCAGGAGTTGGCTGACAACAGAACATGACGGCCATGCCGCCACCTTCCATGATGTAGTAATCCGATTCATAACCAACGAAACCAAACATTTCATCAACTTTGTCATAGTCTGCTAGATTGCGAATTTTATTAAAATAACTCGAAAAAACACCCATATTACTTTCCTTGTCTTTCTGTTACACCCAAGCTGTTATAACCTTGCTTAGAATGAGATTGTCGGCGTTCCTCTTCTTGGGTAACTTGCTGGATCTGTAATGGAACTATTCGGCCAGGACGGTCATTCGCTTGCTCTCCCACTAACCATTTCTTAGGTGCAACTTCGACATATACAAATCCTGGCATGTGCAAATCTCCATCACTGTCCGTCCAAGACGCCACAAGAATACGCATCGTTTTGGGTTGCTGCAGCACGGCTAATGGTTCAGGTGCTAACGCCATTGGTGATTCTCTATGAACCATTAATTGACCATGTTCATTTTGCACACCCTCAACCGCCCCAAACGTCCTGTTTGTCGGTTCTTCGATTAATTGGGCTTCTGGTAATGTGTCGTGCCTTATGTGCGTAAGAGGCTCATATACTTCGTTATTTTTATTGTTTTTTCCTATATTTGACGATGAAGCAGGTTGATTTACGACTTGTACACTTTCTACTCGTATCGGATTTAATGAATCAGAGTCAAAAGTATAATCCGTGCCTGATGCTGGTTTAGCTTCAGCATCATCGCCTGTAGTGCTTTGAATTTTCCCCATCGACACATTAAGTCCTTCTAGACTACTTCGATTGTTTGTTAGGTCGTGTATTTGACGCGCTGATGAACATGTCGCACCCTTTGCATCATTTGGACAGGCGAATTCACTCTCACCTACCTGTAAAGCACAGCCAGAAGAAAGAATGCTTAACGTGAAAGGGATCAATAGGGCTAATTTATTCATTTATTGTTGCTCCGTGACATCGGCCATCGCGTCGGCCATAACTTGTTCGCTTGGGGATTCAATCACTTCATTTGAGGGGTTTTTAACAACAGGGATTTTTTTCACTGTTTTAGCTGATGTTTCAGTAGTTTCATCCACCGGGGCTTTGGGCAGGTTTTGTAACCATTCAATCGGTTTATCTGGTAAGCCAGCAAAGCGTTTGCCATCAATGCGAACAAAATAAGGGATCTTGCTGATGTCTAAATATGTCGCCATCAACATAGGTGTCATCACTTTCTTTAAATCTGTTTCATCACACTCGCGTTGCGCGATATCATCTGCATCGCCCGTCATTAAGACTTGCAGTGAATCTACTGTCGAATACCCACACCATGCTTTCATAGATGGCGTAATTGACCCTTTGTCATGCGGCATAATAATCAAATCTAAATTTACTTTGCTCGGGTCAATGTTCATTAAAAACTCTTGAGACTGTTTAGCTGTTGGGCTAACAAATACACGAGCTTGTTTTTTTAATGATGGATTGCCAAAGGGGATAACCGCCATTTGGTCCATTAGCGTGCCGTTAGCAAAGGTATCAAGATGTAATAACCAAGAATCTTCGGCTTGCTCAACCGTTTGCACAGGCGTCATTGACCATAAATCTTTAATGTCACCTTCTATTAGGAAGCGGCCATTGGATGAAACGAATATTGGAGGCTTACCTTTAAGCTGAATCAGCATGACATTTCTAATCGGCAACATTCGCACATTTTCTACATCACCCAGTTCACTCATCATTTTTTTCACATCTTCTGAAAAACTCGATTTTATATCTGATTGGGCTTCTTTTAATTTGGCCGCTTCTTCAAGATCAAATGCCATTATTGACGGACTACAAAGCAGCATTGCTAGCGTCAATCCTGTTATTAGCTTCATCCCGCATTCTCCAGTGTTTGTAATAATTGCTGAGCAGGTCGATAGCCTGGCACCATTTCGCCATTTGGTAAGATGATGGCGGGAGTGCCATTAATGCCTAACGATTCTCCAATCTGATACATTTGGTCGACTGGGGTTTTGCAAGAGCCTTTAGCTATTGGGATATCATTCTTAGCGTCAGAGAGGGCTTTGTTTTGGTCTTTTGAACACCATACATCCTTTAACAGTTTGTCCATTTCGGAGTTAATACCGCCACGAGGGAACGCTGCATATGCGATGGTTATGCCTAAATCGTTGTATTGTTCGATTTCAGAGTGTAGTTTTCTGCAGTAACCACATGTTGGATCTGTGAACACTGTGACGCGATATTTTTCATTTTTGGCAGGGAACACAATGAGTTCATCTTGAATGGCTTCCATTTGCCCATTGGCGAGTTCACGTTGCCTTACCGCGGTTAAATTAAGTAACCCATCTGAAAAGCTATGAAGCGAACCGGAGAAAATATACTCACCGTCTCGAGACGCATAAAAAATGCCTTTTTCTGACTCTAATTGATAAAAACCTGCCAGTGGTGAATCGCTAACCTGATTGATTTTGAAAGGTAGTAACAACTCAAACTTGGCTTTGGCCTCTGTGGTCGTTAAATCAGCCGCAATTGTGGGGGCTGACATAACGACCGATAGAACAGTTGCCAGTATTTTTGTGTTTGCTAGTCTCATATCTAAACCCTAATGATTGAATTCGGGATAATTATGTCTTACTTTTTTTTTTGCCTTTTTCGTTTCAGTGTCCCAAAGGGCACCTGAAACGAAAAACATTTAAAATAGTGGTCATTTTCGTAGAAATGGATGGTTTGAGAGGTATGTATGAGTGAAGTAGTGGAGTTGTTAACTGAACCTGTTTTGATAACAGCGGAAAATGTATTAACAGACCCCTATCTTAAAGTGATGCAGCGTTACTTTATTAATTTGTCTTCGTTTAGACGTTTTATTGCAGACGTAGAATCTAAAAAAGAACTAAAAGTAAAACTTAAAGGGCATTTGTCCAAGTACAATCTTGTGTATGCATTGAAACGACCACCAGCAGCATTACAAGCCGATTGTCTGGTGTTGTGTAATATGGCTGAAACACTAGGCAACAACCATTCCCTTTAAAAAAAACCCAGTAAATCTCTTTACTGGGCATTCTCTATTGAGTGGTTATACTCTTCGTTAATTGTTCCAATATTGATCTCTGTAACCGCTCTCGTTCCTCATACTGCGCTTGATTTTTTACCCTAGGATTTTCTATACCCAACTCATTTAAGCTCTGTCGCAATGTTTCTATACTATTCAATTTCAATGCGTATTTAGAGTCTTTAAACTGTAATGCCTCATCATTGATAGCGATAATATTGCTTTTATCGAGTAGGATTTTCAGAATATCAATGTATTCAAGTTGCGTCGGCGTATCGTAACCCGCCAAGGCAAAGTGTTCTGCCATCACTTTTGTATTAATGGTCCTGACTTCAGGTTTGTTTGCGTTGGCTTGTTGCAACTGCGAGATGGTATTCAGCAATGGTTGCATCTTGTAATCGATAACACTGTTCACAATGACTACCACCGTCAGAATACATAACATGATAGTCGCTATGGTTTGCCACAATGGGCGGTTTTCCATATTTTTAGCAGACATGGGCTATTTCCCTATTTTTAAGGCAAGACCTTTTTGAACAATAAAATCAACTTCACGACCACCTAGGACCTCGACTACCGGCCAACTGGCATCAACCATTTCTAAGTAATATTTCGCAATCATATCGAACGAGGTACTCGCGCCATTTAACGCAGCAGATTGCCCCATACTGGCCCAGTTTGTACTTTGAAATAATGATTCTTCACCGGGACTGGTGTTGACCACGTTTACCGCTTGTGGTGATGCGGCTTTTGATAAACCTGACAAGAAACCAGCAGCCATCGCGTTACCCATTAAACCACCAGATTTAGTGACCAATGTGCCATCGATGCCGTTCTTACCGTCACGGCCAACAGCATAGGCCGTCAACGGTACTTCAATCGCTTCATTATCTTCAGTAATGCAAGATAATGTCTCAGCTCGAATGAACGCGCGGGATGTAGCTAAGTCACCAATGCTGGTAGCAATTACAATACACTCGCGAATATCTAACGTGTAATTGTTAGGCATTAACGCTTCTAGCTTAAGTCTAATTAGAATTGGCATAGGCATTTTGCTTTGTTGGCCACCTGATGTTGGAGCATCAACACCATTCATCAATGTGCCCGTCAATATTGAGCCTGCCGACAACCAAGTCGATTTTTCTTTTTTATCATCAACTTTGTCATTCTTAGCGCTATTAGCCGTCTTAGAATCATTTTTAACGGTTTGAGAATTTTCTGAGACCGTTACCATGCTAACGTCTTGCTCTTCAATATGACCCGTTTCTTTAACAGAGCGCACCTTACCTTGCGTGACAGTGCGTAAAACATTCCCTTTTATCAATGGCTGACGAGTAATTATCTGCGTTTGTGGACGTTCTACAATTTGTGCAACATTCCCATTTTGATCATGACGAATAATGGTGCCATCACCTTGGTTATTGCCGTTACCAGCACCTTGAATGTCCTTACGGTTTAAAATTTCACTTTTTAATTGGCTTATGACTAATTTTTGCTGATTAATTTCATTTCTGAACTTAGTCATTTCCATTTCAATTTTCTTTTCGCGATCTTTCAGTCTATTTTCCTGAGCATACGCAGCAACCTCTCGGTTTTGAGCATCGGCTGACAACTGGTCAAATAGCTCCTTGGTCTTCTTTTCCTCCATCTGCGAGACTTCTTCAACGGAAAATAATTCAGTTCCATTATTCGTAGTGGTGACATTTGCCGGCGCATTCGATGAAGCAAAGAAAACAGGGACTAAGAAATACAAACTTATTAGTGATACGCCCCAAATAATAATTTGCCGCTTCTTGGGGTCTCCCCAAAACTCTCTAATTGCTATCTTTGACATTAGTTAACCTCCCGCGTCAAGCCCAGCTCTTGTGCGCTAATCTGTCTACGACGGTTACTTTTTTCCATCTTCTCAATATAAAGTTTATCTCTCACGATATAGACTTCAGTTGACTCACCTGGCTGCAATATCGATTGGTCAATAAAAGCAACTGCCAAGGCATCACGACTTAAGCATTGTTCTTCTTTAATTTGATAGGCATATGACGTTTGGTTGTACATCACCACGACATCGATATATTCACGTGAACCAGCATAGCGTTGCGCTGTTTTTTGTCTAACTGCAACGGAACAAGGCTGTCTTAACGTGTTGGGGATCTCAACCGACTCAGTAAAACCCTTTGGGATGCCATTTTGAGCAATCGGTAATAACATCGATTTAAGGCGTGACACGTGTGAAGCCGTATTGAGTTGTTCATTATGAATATTGGCCAAATCATCGATTTTTTTTAATCTCTCACGTTCTCTTTTACGTTGGCTCATTAAGTATCGCTGTTCACCTGTTAACTTTACGTCCACATTTACCATTGCCGGTGGGTTATTATCTGGTTGAAGCACCAATGAGATTGCCGTTTCAGGCAAACCTTCTTCATAAACCATAATGCCAACAGGGGTCATAGAATTGGTGGTGATATAAATGTAACCGTTAGAGGCTTCAATTATCGAGTCTTCGTCTGATGTACGGATCGCCACCATTGAGAAGTTTGTTTTAATCCGATTCATTAATCCTGCAGCAATGGCCACGGCAATATTTTCACCGGGCTTGAGTGAATAATTTTGTACAGGTTTATAGCTTGCTTGCAATGCGCGTCCAAAGCTTGATTTGTCACCATCGGCCAAAATTCGACCATAATGGTCTACTTGCTGCGGTGCTTTGACTGGCTCATTATCAGGTACAGCTGACTTCAGAGAATTAAAAATGTATGAAACAGGACTATCGGCACTATTTTGATCGATATAGTCAGAACTCAGTCGCTGATTAGACGTTTGTACAGGTAGCGAAAATTCATTTACTGGATCTGATGACACTTTAGTGGAAGCGCCTTCTGGTGCACTTAAGACGGACTGGCTTATCATTGCACTGAATATAATCGACAGTCTTATGTATTTTTTCATTATTTAACGTCCTTAACTTCTGAACCTGATTCTTCTAGACCTGCGCGCATGTCTTCTGTTAACTCTGGAATAGTATCGGCTGCTGGAACAACACGTTGTCGCGTATTTGGCTTTCCGGGATATTGTTTAAAATAGGAAATCTTGGGCATACCACTGGCGACGCCTATTCTAAATTCATATGTCCATGTTTTAATTAAGGGAGGTTGCCCCGGCAAGATGATTTCTCGTGACCCCCAAATCCAAACCACATCTTGATGCTCGTCAAAATAAACATCATCAATGGTAAAGCGTTGCTGGAGTTTTCTTGCGCTAATAATGGCAATTTGACGGTCTATCTCATCTTGGAATTGTTCTCTTAAATTGGGCGTAGCCGCCGACATAAAGCGTTCTTTTACAAAATTAATATTGGATTTACTAATATTACCGATCAATTCTGCAAAGGCGATTGCGTGACCTCTTTTAAACGATGCGTTAGCCCAATCCCCGCGTACTTCTATTACTTCGGTCATAGGCGCATTGGGTAATACGACTGAGCCCGGTTCGAAAAATGCAAACTTAAATGCAAATATACAAATCCCAATACTCAATAATAAATTTGATAAAAGAGTCACGTTTCGTGTGGTGATGGCATCTATGAGCGATTTTCTTACATCATTTGCGTTTTTTAGAATTTCCATTATTTAATGAACTCCCGTTTTAGTGGATCTGGAACGGTAAAGCCAAGTTTGAGAGGCATCACCCCCCAATACCAAAGCACATGCTCAACAAAGCCTCTGGGATGGTTTTCGTTAAAGTAACTGGTGATTTTGAAATACATAACAGCAAAGATGGTTGATTCAAATACTGCACCAAATGTATAGCCAAGCCCAAAGGCTGTTGCGATTGGAATAAATTGATCTAAGGTAAAAAACAATACCAATAGTGGTTTATTTACCCGATAAGGAATTCTGTAAGTTGCCATGTTCTCCCCACTCACCGATTAATAATGAATTAGGTTTATTGTTACATGAGTTATCAGTGTTTTTACGACGGTTCAGGTGCCGTTTGGGACGCTGAATCAAAAAAAGGCGCAAATAATGGCGCCTTTTTTTGATTTATTTGGATTAGATTGTACCGGTCAAGAAGATGTTGATGATGGCGACTGATTGGCTTAATAACATGCCACCAATAAATGCACCTACAGCCATATAGTAGTTCTGCTTTAACACATTAAATAATGCTGCAAAAAATGCGAGCAGGGTAATAATCTTACCAGGAGCACCGTCCGCCCAGCCAGATAACTCAGTCCAAATTGAGGTAAAGGCTGTACCGCCAGAACCCGCTGCTGAATCAAACGACAACACCATAAAAAGAACACATAAAACTAAGAGGACTAAAATGCCTTTCTTATTTAATGCGTCTTGGCTTGCTACTGTCGGTAAGTTAAATGTATGTTCCATTTTTTTTCCTCAAGGTTTAGTGATTTCGATATTATCGTACTACTGATTTTTTGTAGGCCACCTCGTTTCAGCGTCCAAAACGGCACCTGAAATGAATTTCTCAAAAAATAATCTATTTAAATGGGTTTTTTATAAAGGAACCAAGGCTAAAACTACTCTTAGAATATATTTTATAATCGTCTCCAATTATCTTCTCTAGCGCTGATTTTACTATTACGGGGTTACTCGTTGCATCTATAAGACCAGTCTTTACAGCGTCATCTCCTGTCCACGCCAAACCTGAGAACAACACGTCGTAATTTATCTTTAATTTATCTGCTCGTGCAGCGATAACATCGGACTTAAATTGCTCAAACACGGGTTCAATTAATGTCTCTTTTGCTATTAAAATTTGCTCTTCGTCTATGGCTTTCCAAGGGCTAAGCATGTCCTTGTATGGTCCAGACGTAATAACTGTACTTGTCACTCCGACTTTCTTTGCTAATTCAGACCAGTTGATACTGCTTAATCTGACACCGATATTTCCAATCAGCGAAGCTCGCTGACCTATAATGACATCAGCATTGATGATCGACTGTATACAGGCGGAAGCGCATTGTTTAGTGACAACCGCTACGATTAACTTTCGTGGCTGCGTTTTCACGTCGATATCACTCTCAAAATTTTCATTAAATGGAGTTGTGGGATCTTTAATAACACTGAGAATGTTTTTAGCTACTTCAGGGTCGATTGGACCGTTTGATTGTTTGTACTGAACTATTAACTCATTAATAGTTTGCGAGTCGGTTGGTGAGCCACCCGGTGAATTCGCTTCGATAACAATCAAGCTTGATTCATCATTGGTCATAGCGTCTAAAAGATGAGTCGCAATTTTCTGGCCATCCCCTACGTCACTATCGGCACCTATTTCACCACTGATTTGGATCACTGCTATATGTGATTCCGATGGTGTAAAGAAGCCGACAATATTGCCTAAAAAACCTAACAAGATAATCCCACCGAGTAGGGATAACTTCCCATAATTAGTGCGCTTATAAACCGTTAAGTATTGTTTTAAAATACCGAGTGCTTCGTGTTCTGATGCTGGATTAAGCATATTCAATTTCCTATGCAACTTTCATATAATTTGAAATGGTGTTTCTACATGCCAAAGCCGTTAGCATTAACATCACTACTGGATACCAAGGTGCCTTTTGTCCAAGAAAGTTTGGCATTAATAAATAACAAAAAGTAAAAACGAGCATGTATACAATCGAGCGAGTCCAAATCCGTGACCCTTTGATTGATATCTGCCTAGGTTCATACATCCGGATTTTTCTAATCATATAACCGTCATAAATTAGTGCGATGAATAAGGGCAGCATGACCCATATCCAATACTTCATCATTGAAACTCTATAGACCATTTGGTATGACAAAATATGAATGTTATTCACTACACGCTCGAGAATGAAATCTCCTTTAAATTTCTCAACAATCTCCTTTACCTTGTAGTTTCCTTTTGGCAACAATGCATCTTCTATTGCTTCCTGGACCCCATTGTTGATGTAGTTATTGGTGTAAATGTTCTTCACTTGTAACGTTAGGTCTAACCACTGATTCTCATTGATTAATGACGATAGCGATTTCACCTCTGTTTCCATTTCTCTCTGAAATATCTGGCTGGGAACTGAGGTCAATATCACTAAAATACTAACGGTAAAAATCAGTAAAAATAATGAAAGCAATTTCGATATTCCATGATCCCTAATTAGCTCTGACATGATAAGCGTCCTCTTAGCAATGTTCTGTGAGTGAATGGCTCAAAGAATAAACACTTTGTCGAGTAGGTAAGGGCAGACCTAGCAAATTAAGCACTCGGCGATTAAATACGTGTCGGGCGAGTAATAGCGAGATAGCCTCATTCGATAATGTTGAGCGTTTATCTATATGTTCGACTTTCAAACAGTGACATTTAGTTGGTTTGGTTGGATCATCCCCAAAGCAGTCACATTTTTTGTTTTTTCTTTTCTCATTTAGAGACGAAACCTTAAACTCTTCAAAAGTCTGTGAAATACAATCCCAGTGAATTGATTCTTCATCATCTTTTTTTAAGCTGACTTTAAAATAAGTAACCTTATATAAATCGTACAAAATCGATTCAGCAAACTTTGTAAACTGGAGTTCTAAACCCTTTTCGGACTCCCGCTCCCATGCCAGCATAGCCTTGAGCAAAATGATATTGATAATTGGCGTTGAGTGAAGCAGAAGATATTTGGTGCCTCCCACTAACCGTTCTAATGAATTGACGATTTCCAACGCCCCTTCATGCTGTGAAGTAATTCTAGAAATATCCATTCTGGCTAACCTCTAATAATTGGTAGTTTGCATTTGAGTTTTTGACCGTTAGAGAGTCGCGCAACATATTGCAGCTTCGGCAGATCGCCTATCAGCGAGGTCGGGAACATATCTTCTCGAGTTTTTGTGATATTTTCTTTGTATCCACCAGAAAACTCGGATAACGCTTGGCCTGTGGCTGATTGAATGGAATACTGAACACCAACATCGCTGATATTAGTCTGACTGAATTGTTTAGCTACATATTCTTGAGTTTGAATGTCTGTGACTTTAAGGCTAAAAAAATTGTTACATAATCCTAAGTATCGATCGGCTGTTGCCTGGTCTGTCATATCAATTAAATCGGGGATTGTCTGCGTACTTAACACAAATTGACATTTCGCCGCACGTCCTTGCGCTAGGTTGTTAATGAGACTGTCATTTCCCGCCACGGCAGCATGCACTTCGTCAACCAATATAGATACTCGACGTTCTTCACCTGTTCCATAGTTATATCGGTCACCTAAACAAGATGAAATATCCGCTAGCAACAATTTAGCTAAATGGCCGGCAGTTCTTGGGTCATTCATTGAGTTCAGTGCACAGTAAATTATCCCACCGTCCATAATGACCCGTTTAATGTCGATAATTTCGATGTCATCTTGTCCACGTGTAGGCGAAAGTAATTTATCCAGAGGGTTACTGCATAAGACTTTGAATAACGGAAATACGCTAGCTAACATTTTTTGGGCATGTTCATGGTTGTGCGTGACAAATTGAATTACATCATCAACAGTCGCATTTTTTTCTTTACTTGGAATATTTTGCGTATAATAGTTGTGCATACCTTCAAGTGTGGAATCACCAAGCCCTTCCATTTGACTTAGTTTTGATTGTTTCCAATGTTGGCCAAATCTTAGCTCGTAAAACTTACTAAGTACTTTTTCTAATAACTCTGTTTTGCCGGAACGCATATAACGATAGATCTCAGTAAGTTTTGGACTTTCTGAACAAAAAATCATCCCATCTGTTACTTGTGAGATAGTTTGCCAACCAAATTCGATAAAGCTGTCTGTTGCTCCACTTCCGGATTTTAATAAACTAGCTATGCGTGTGGGAATTTCCGAAGGAATTGCAAAGTTTTTCAGAATATCAATTGCACAAGACTCACTTGGTCTAGCAGGACAAAACTCATAAAATTTATGCCCAATACCTAATGCCTTAGCCTCACTTCTCAACCCTTCTTTTAAGTGTTTATCATCTTTAGGGTCAATGACTACTATAGAATTGCCCATATGCAAAAAACCAGTACCAAGTAGTCGTAATAGGGTCGTTTTACCACTACCAACTACACCTGTAATAAACGAATGACCATAAAAGGTATCCTCATTGACTATCTGTGGTTTTTCCTCGCCTATAGCGTGTATCCAAGTCCTACCCCCCATGTTTTTTGTATGCTTCCGGTATTTAAGCACAATCGGCTTTAATGCGAATGGGATTTCCATTTCACGCAAATCAACAGATAAATCCATAATTTGATAAGCCCTTTGTGCGTGTTGGGGGCCCCACTCAAAACCATTACCGATATATATTTCTCGTTTGTCAGTGTATTTAAAGTTTTCTGATTTAGAGTTGAATTTCCATTTGTTGATATACCGAACTACATCAATATCGATAAATTCCAGTTTATTGATGAAAAGTTTTAATTGTTGTCTCATCTTTGGGTATGCACACAGTATTTTGTATAAGCCCACACCAATGAGCCCACCAGCGATGATAGTTGGCGTATTTAGTGAACTAGAACTAATTTCACTAACCTGACTGATAAAACCGGTAGCGACACCCGCCCCGATATATACGTAAGCGGAATTTAATTCATAAAGCGGCCTAAAGAGAGTTTCACTGTATGTTAAACTACTGCGATTATTCATTGTTATCCCTCAGTTTCCATTTTAATTCATCTAGTTGGACCGACGTTATTTCAATATTAATTTGGCCTGATTCCGTAACGATTGGTGCAATACCCTCAGCTTTACAGAAATCTCTTAGTTCGCTGTTCTTTAATGTTGGACATACACTTTTTAGCTTCGAAATAAGTTGGCTATATTCCATTAATGTGGCTTCTGAGGTCAGCTCATCAATATCATCTCCATCATCACTTACATCTTGATTACTGGTTTCTACATCGGAAGGCTTAATATCTTTAGGCGGCTCAGGTAATGACTCACCATCTTGATTGCTGGTTTCTACATCGGAAGACTCAATATCTTTTGGTGGTTCAGACAATTTGTTTGCTAATAAAATAGGCAAAAATAACTTACTAAGAGTGTCATTGAGCAATACATACATCACCTTGTTATCAGGCTTGTCCAAAATTGAGATTTCTTTACCCTTACAATTTTTTTTCAATAACTTTAAAAAACTCATTGCATTGATAATTTGTGCCGAGAATTGATCAGTTCTCTCAGTCAGAAAGCTCATGTTTACGCAAACATCCCCGTTATCTATCCAAATGAAATTGTCATCAGGCGCCTTCAGTAATTCCGCTAATGCTTTATCAACAGGCTTAGGTCTACGCTGTTTAACTATCCATGGATAATCGCTATTAACAGTCTCCTCAACAGCACTTGAGTTTGGTTCAATATTTTTGGGTTTCGATTCGGTGTTGTTTCTTACGATTGGCTTCTTCGCCGTGACAGGTTGGTTATCACTAGTACCCCCCTCACTAACTGCCTCAGTACTAGATACCGTTGCAGGAGCACTTATCGGATCTTTCCCCACTTTACTTTCAGGATCGCTCTTATCTGTGTTTGCTGAATTTTTAGACGGGCTTTTAGTTGCCGTTTTTGGTTTAGCTTTTGGCTTAGGTTTAGCCTTGGGTTCCGGATTAACACTTTCATTATTTGTCGGAATAGGCTGCATTTCTTCAGGAGATAGCTCGGCAAGTTGTTCATCTACTGCGCTATCTTTAGGAACAACGATGCTTACTCCTTGGTTATTGCAGAGTTTATGAACATTCTTATTCGCACTTGTGTTGTACCTTAACGCGCCATGAACTTCGCTTGGCAACGGATTATCACCCACAACAAAGTTTGCCCACTCAACAAGGATTACGGTAATCGGCGATATCCTTGCCATTGGACCCGTTTTGCATTCTGCAAACTCATGAATATTTTCCTCAGTAAATTCACCTAGGTATAAATTGGCAAAGGTACTTTTATCACTCACCTTGGATAAAATGCGCTTATCAAGTAAAATTGATATTAGCGCCTTTGGCGATGTTGGTAGTTTGATTTCATAATCTATACATTTTTTTATTACATCACTGATAGGGCGATCTGCTGAGAGAAATACTTGATGATTAAATACAAATAAATCGCCACCAATTTTGTTCACCACCCAATTTGAGTAAAGCGAACGCATGGCATTTACAACACCTATGGTTAATGATTTCTTTCTAGACGAATCATGCAGCCAAACACGAGCATAGTCTTCGTATGTCGATTCTGAATCGGCCTTTCTAACCGCGTTGAATAGATATCCTTTGTATGAATGATAATGAACCAAAGTTTGCGTTATCATTGAATACAAATCGTCGTGAGAACCGATTAGATAATTTTTGGCAACATCGTTTAACACAAGTGGTAAAAAGTGAACGGAATTGGTTTCGTGGTCATTTTGTAGCCGCTCTTTTTGATGAACAACGGTGTATTCTTTTATTTGGTTTCTTTCAGCCCAATCAAATATTGACTCATTCAATGGACGCCAAATTTCACCGTTAGAGCCAATCACTTGTACATTTGAAATTATTTTCCCAGCATCATGCAATAACCCGCATACCCAAGCCGCAAATTCGTAACGAGGCCTGCGTGCTTGGTCTTCATCTACAAGACCCATTTGATCTAGCATAAAACTCATTGAGAATTGCAACGATCGGATTGAAACATCTAATGAATGCTCTAATAGACCACCGATATATTGATGATGGTCCATTTCTGATGCTGGGATTAGGTGGCAGTAACCAATGTATGCTCGAATGGTACTTTCAACCAAATCAACGAAATTAAATTCACACCCTTTATGAATTAACCCAATATCACGTTCGATAATTCTAATTTTATCTTTATGACGATTTAATAAACTTTCGATTTGCACGAGAGGTATCGATGCCGTTTTCAAAGGATAATGTAAAACGGCATCTAATTTTCTTTCGTCTTCAAGTTCGGTCTTTGATTTAACAGATTTCCAAACATCAATGCGTGACCATAAAGAATTTAATAGCACTCTAAATTTAAACGCATGAATTGAAAGACTACTCATTTATACAGCCTCAGTTAACTCAACATTTTCAGTGTCAGTTTTTTTAGCTATTAACTCAGATTCATTTTTTGAATCCATGTTAACAACATTGCTTTCGACTTTTGTGTCTGGGTCGGGATATAAAGTGAATACACCTTTTTGCAGACCCTCCAAGAAAAATCCGGGCGAGAATGGCCCACCATTACGTTTTCCTGGTTTAGTAATTTTAAATATTTTTGATGCAATGTTATTTAAAATAGATAAAGCCTGATTTCTGGCGTTGTTTTCAATATCATCATCAAAAGAACCAGACAAGGCGATAGCTTCAATATCATCCATAACAATATCAATCTTTGATATTAAATTTATTATATCCAAATGGCTTTTATGAATTATACTAAATTCTAAATCCATTTTAGGATTTTTAATATCCAAAAAACTGTAGCCTGGCACTAACTCACTTTGAAGCGCTTCAAAGTAATTTACTAACTTATCGATGTCTTTTTCTGCAACATCAATGATTTCTTTTTGAAACCAATCTTTAATTGTGTTGTATACTTTTTTATCCGAGGACCGATGAGTCATTTTAAAAAGCTCACCCATACGATAAAGTGCTTTGTGTATAGCTTCTCCAGATTGTCCGCGCATATGTAAATACACTGCTTCTGATTTTAATTCAATTTTTGTAACCGCAGTTTTACGACGAACAGTTTGGTCATTGCTATTCTTATTGCTTGCATTTTTTTGAGTTGCCATAATTAATTCCTCTTAACTTAAAAGTTTAATTGTTGATTTCAACATCGTTATTTGATCTGCCATTACAGCTAACGCTTTTCTCAACGTTTTAAATAATGGCTCGTACTTATCAAAGAATTTCTTTTCCCAAGCATTCGCTTTTTTTGATATCGATTTCCACGTATAGCCCTCCCGTTTATTTGGTTTTATTTGCACACCAGAACGTGGGTTTTGAAATTTCCTGTACGTCGTTTTTTTCCAATCTAACCATTCGATATAAACTCGATGTGTAACTTTAGACCTCTTCAATCGCGGTGCTAATCGACCTGTGTTTTGGTATTCCTTCTGCCCAGGCTTTAAACCAGAATCAAAAAGCATCTTGTTATGTTTACGCCATTCGGACCAGTAACCATCAACGAGTAACTGGGCTCGGTCCACAAGTTCTTCATAACATTCGCTAATGGTATCTAAAGCCAACTGTAAACTTACTGATTCAACAGACATCTGATACTCCAAAATCTAAGAGAAGTTGATCATGCCATACAAAATTTTAAGTTCAGGCCGTTTCAGGTGCCTTTTGGGACTCTGAAATGAAATTCTTTGAAAATAATTTATCTATATAAATGTCTTCGACTTGCTGTTTTTTTCCAAAGGAACTATCTGTTGGAAACACAGTGTGGTTTCCAACATGTGATGAAGACTTATATAAGGCAAATATAATTTTTGAAAAAAACCGACAGGAATATAAGAGTGAGTATTAGGTTTAACCATGTGTGACGGCTGTTTTTTGTACAAATATTAACCGTTTGATGTGGGAATTTTGTTCTAATTAGGAATTTTAATGGTTTATATCACAAATTTGATAAATCCTCTTGTTGCAAAATCGGTTGCGCAAAAAGTTAAAAATAAACTAGTTATCAATCATTTATTTTCGTTTTAATACAAATTATTCACGAAACCTAATTTAATAAATCATAATTAAATGAGTAATAGCAATATAAAGGATTGATTACACAAAGCCGTATGGTTAAAATGACCTCGTTCATTTGTTATGAGACGGAGTTCTACAGGAATGGCTAAAATAAATCATTATTACGAAGCTTTACTTCAAGGCCAAAAACATTACTTGATAGCTATGCAAAAGCTAGCTATCGATGACCCGTGGGCTTGTAGTAAGGTATTCAATATGAAGCCATCTCATGTAAGCAGTTTGGTTAAGCAAACAGATGAAAATTGGACTAAATTCGTCTCTGAATTGAAAAACTGGGTTTTAACTCCTAAAAGAGATTTAAGCGGTGATTGTTTGTTTGAATATTTCATTAGAAACATTTTTTCATATGAATCTATTGTAAACCAAGTGAACGCTCGTGTTACTTTAGGTCGCACATTCCCAGATAACTTAGACTGTTTATCTACTATCTCAAAATATCAATCGGCTATCTTTCAAAACATATGTTTATGTGTTCAAGAAGCACCTTTGTTTACTAAAGGTTTATTATTCATGGAACAGCCAACAATTGATTTGATTACAGAAAACTATTTAACTTCTAACAAGTTAAATTTTATAGATTCTTTCATCCCTATATTTGTTGTGAATGAAACAATTGATTATTCAACATTTTTCTCAGTTGATTCCAACGCTTGTAAACACGTAGAGCAAACTTTGTTTTCTTTCGTCGCTTAAATAATCAGGATTTATCAAATGAAGTTACCATCCGACGTCGAAAGAGTTAACAATATAGCATTAGCACGACGTATGCATGATTTAGGAATGATGCCCAAGTTAATCTCTGACTTTGTGCCGGGCACGAAGAAGTTAGTTAGAACTTTTGGAGAAGCAAATCCAGAATTAAACTTTTCAAGAGGCTACTCAAAAACATGGGCTAAATCCAATGATGGATTTAAAATGTCCAATATTCTTTTTAAAATATACGGTATCGTATCTGGTGATCCGTTATTAAAAAAAGGTTTGAATATCTATCATATTGCAACTGCTTGGGAAGTTGCGGTTATCCAATACCCCCAATTATTAAGTAGAAAAATTTGTGATATATCTCGATTCACCTATCTTTTGAAAAAGATAATTTGCAATGAGTTTTTAATAACTCAATGCAAAACTAATTGTTGTAATCATAGGTTTATCGTTCATGAAGATAGTGATCGCTATTTTTGTTGGGCATGTACAGAAAATTATTCATCTGTTAGCTTAAATAAACTATGCGAAAAATATAATTCAAAAGAACAGTCACATAGAACTACGTTATATGCACCAGTACGTGATAATAAAAAAGAGTCTTTTGATAGTTCTGTATATTTATCAGCTACTCGACACATGCTAGTAGCATCAAAAGTTAAGAACCAACTCACACCTAAAGTTAATAAAAATTCTCACCATGGCATCGCCTGTGATATTCCTCAACATAGAAGCGTTGCAAACGGTTAATCATTTTTATTTTCTCTAAAACCCCCCACTTAATTATGCGTTTTTTCGTTTCAGTGTCCTAAATGGCACCTGAAACGAACAGAACTAGTGTGCTTGCTTGATATCATAAAGGTATTAAGGGGGGAGCCATGAATACCGTCATTTCAAAAATATCTATACCATTTTTATTCCTATCGCTCAGTTTTCAATGTCTTGCTGGGGATGATTTCTATGATCAAAGCCAACGAGGTTGGTTTTGGCATGAAGCCCCTCCTGAAGTTGTGGAGCCAGAAGAACCAGAACCAGAACCAGAACCAGAAAGCCCTCCTGAAAAACCAGAGGAAAAAATGGTTAATATTGACGTAAAGTGGATAAAAAAGAATCTGCCAATACTTCAAAATAAAGCCATTGAAAATCCTACAACTGAAAATTTAGGCGCCTTTTATGCTGCTCAACGGCTAATGCTTGATTATAGTTCTAATTTTGCCAACAAATCTGGTGATTTTTTTAGAAAAGAAGCTAACTGGTTATCTGAAGATCATCGAAGACCAACAGAGTCATTCATGCTCAATCGGTTTAAATCTGATTTATTGAAAGCTCAAGAGCCGGTAATTAAAAAGGTCGCTACTCAAGCAGGGATTTGGTTCTTTTTTTCTAGCTCTTGTCCATACTGCCTTAAACAATTGCCTCTCATTCAATATTTATCGAAAGAATACAATATAAATGTCCTTTATATTTCCTTAGATGGTGGTTCGATCCCTGGTATTCCTGACGATAAAGTAGTTATTGATGTTGGTGGTAAAGCCACAAGCCAATTTAATGTCACCGTTACCCCTACTACTTACCTCGTTTCTAACGACGCTTCAAAATTTGAATTGTTGAGTAATGGTGTTTCTGCGTTACCAAAAATACAGAATGCACTTGTTCAAACAGCCCATAAATTTGATTGGATCAATGATGATGAATACAAATCAGTCCAAGCTGTTCGGCGGAGCAATGTTCTTGATAGTGGCTTGCTACAAATAAAGGAATCTGAGTTAAATAATTCAGAGTTTTTATACAACGCCCTACAAAACCGAGTCGATTTATCCTTATCCCCAATTGGAACACCCATTAGTTTAGGAATTAAAAAATGACTTTAAAAAAATTAAGTGTATTAATTGTTTTAACGTTGACTACTTCTTTTGCAATAGCAGATCCTATGCAAGATGTCTTTAACGACATGTATTCAAAGTCAGCACCTAGTGCTGGTAAACATGCAAATGGACGTTATGGTGTCAATTTGGGTGGGTTTTCATATAGGCCCAACATTGGCGAAAACCCCTCAATAGTTAGCGCAAGATTACCTAATGCAAATATGGGAGCTTGTGGTGATATTGATATTTTTGCCGGTTCCTTCAGTTTTATTTCAGGCGATGAATTAGCTCAATTAAGCCGCGCAATCATGCAAGGTGCGGCCACTTACGCATTTAAATTAGCTCTTCAATCTATGTCTCCCATGGCCGCTGGAATTGTTGATGAGTTAACGACTCTAGTCAATGGAATGAATGAATTCAATATTAACGGTTGTGAAAAAGGGGCTGAATGGGCTCAAAAGGCACTTGGTTCCGGAGATGCTACTCCTGCTACCGAAATGGGATTTGTAGCCAATAAGCTGAGTTCTGTTAACGTTGCAATGGGTTTTTCACCCGATCCAAACGAGGCACGAAACGGAGAATCTTCGAAAAAATCCGTTTCTGACCTAGAGAGCCAAGTGGGTGTAAAGATAGCCCAAAATGCATTAATTAAACCCTTATCGGATGCAACCCCAAAAGGATTTTTATTCGATAGTTTTGGCGGAGTGAAAAAGAATGAACTCGTGTTCACCATTTTAGGCGCAACCATCACAACGACTGATTCGTCTATGTGTACTGCCCCCATGAATGCGGGAGAAAATACCTGTCTATCGTATGTCCCCGGCAAAGGAGCCGAATTCTTCACAAACCTCTTTTATAATGCTGAAGCTATCGATTCTAATGACGAAGATATTGATATTAAATATTTAAAATGTGCCACAGATGAATGTCTTTCGGTTCATGAGACGTCTCTTACGTTAAAGCAATTCTTACCGAAGTTACGTAAAGATATTTATTCCATTTGGCAAAAAACCTACAAAGAACCTAATACTGAGTATACAGAAGACGAACTAAAACTCGCATATTGGATCGGCGATGACATGCATTTGATGATGTCTACCTTTGGAGCCACTGATAATTTTGGTGAAAGTTACGCAAAATATAAGTCTATTGAAGCAACTGCCGCCATTATGGATTACTTAGCTTACGACTTGGTCGAACAAGTCGCAAAGGCGCTGACAATTTCGAAAAACAATCAAAATAACGACAAAATTTATCCAGTTGGTTTATCTCAAACCGAGAAAGATTTAGCAACATTCCAAGCTAACTACAAGGCGCTTCGAAATGGTGATATTCAACAACGCATAGATGAAAACAGAGCTAATTTACGTAGTAATCTGGCCATATTGCTTGCTTCAAATAAGGGAGCATAACATGTACGAAATTTATTCGATTGGTAATGCAACTTTTTTAATTGAAGTGTTCCGAGGCATTGCAAGGTTATGGTCCACTGGTGATATTTATCTCATGTTATCGATTGCGCTTTTGCTCGGTCTAATTTGGAACTCTCTTATGTGGGCTATAGATCAAGATAAAGCCCCATTCCCCGCAAAAGGCTTTATTTTATCAATAGTGTTCGTTTTAGCCTTTTTAGGTCCTCAATCCCTTGTTGATGTGAGGATCACGTCTAAACGAGATGCTTCATTTCAAGAAGTAAATAATGTTCCTTTATTGCCGGCGTTAGGCGGTTGGTTAATTACGAATAGTGGTACCGCAATTGCTGATTTAATGGCTCAGGCATTTTCGATTGTCGGTATTGCAAATACATGGGAAGCATTGAGCCCAATTCAAAATTTTGTCGCGCTAGATGACGCAAACTTTAGTTCAGCTTGCACTCCGATCAGTGGAGACCCAAGTTACAATGTGTGTAATACCCTGCATAAATATATTGAGGATTGTTATGAAACTACAAATATCATTGCAAAGAACGCTGCACAACCTATTGAAGCGTTAACAAACGCTGCTCCTAGAGACATAATGGCCGCGTTAAAAGTTACTAGTCCTAAATTCACTACCACCAGCTACCTTGTCTCAAACAATCCTGATGGAGAGGTTCTCACTTGTCCTGCAGTTTGGTCAAAATTGAATACTGTTTTAAATAATTCTACTTTTAAAACCAATTTACAGAAGACATTATCAAGTGAAGGTGTCGATTTAGATGCGGTAACTAAGTTTCTCAGCCAAGCAGCTCAACAAGGTGTGGTTCCAAGTGCAGAGTCGTCTTTTGATTTAGCTAATGTGGCATTCTTGAAAAGTGTGTTTGCAGATTACTTCCCTCATTCAAAATATGGACAACAAGTTTCGCGCGCCATGTTTGATACGGTTAGACAACGACAGCTCGCCAATGCGGGTAAAAAAGAGTATTGGATGGAAAACGCCGAAGTGATGCAGTCATTTTTTGAAGCATTAACCGTATTTTTAGTCCCCTTTCTTGGGCTCGTTCTAGCAATATCTGGACACGGGATTATGGCGATGGGGCAATACTTTGCGGCCTGGGCTTTTGTACAGCTTTGGTCCGTCATGATTGTGTTGGTTAATCTTTTTACGGCGTTAGCAATGACCAATAGATTTACAGATGCCGTCGTTGCAGGCAAGTCCCAATTCAGTCTTTCCGCAATTGACAGTCAGTTTGCAACTGCAAATAGCTATATCAGTATTTCAGGCATGATGTATACCTTTATCCCTGCCATATGTGTGTTTGTACTCTATCGAGGAGTCCATTCAATGCAAGGAATGGCCAAACAAGCCATGGCAGACCCAAACATTAATGCACAAAGACTTTCACCAGATACGGGGGCGACTGTGAGCAACGGTAGGGTACCGTTTGGGAACAACACTGGCGTACTTCAAAATCAAACTGGTGATTGGCAAACAAGTGATACTTTAACAGCCAGTTCAATGGGGAAATTTACTGTTGCTGAATCAACAGGTAACGGCCTTACCGCCGGAGCCACCGACCTTAAGTCTGCCGCTAAAGGGTCGACGGCAAGTGCAAGTAAAGCTCTCGACAATGTTTTTGGCGACGCAAATACAAGTTCAATGGATTTTAGTGACGGAAAATCAACTACATACAACGCCTCAAACATTAAAGAGGCTACAGCTGGGGTTACAAAAGCATTAGTTGACGCTACTGGAATGTCAACACAACAAGCTGAACAACTGATGGCAAATGGTGATGTAACTATGACTGCTGGCGGCGGATTTCAATTAGGTGCTAAAGCGGGGAAAAATGGGACGGATGAAGATGGTCGTGTTAATAGTGCGGCCCCCACAGGAATGTTTGCTGGGTTTGGTGCAAAATTTAATGCAGACATAAAGGCGGCTGTTGGAGTAAATTCAAAAACAGCACAAGGAACCTCCGACTCTTATCAAGAAGCACTTCAGAAAGCTAATGCGAATAGTGAAAAAGTTAATGCTAATTTGTCTAGAATTCACACCGGAAGTGAAGTCTTATCAGCTTCAAATAACCAAGGTATTCAACAGGCAGCTAAAGAGGCTGCAGCGTATACAAGGCAAGCTCAGGCATTAGAGCAACAAAGCGCCATGCTTTCTCAACTATCAACAAGTTCATCACAATTAGGTCAGTCTAAAGAAATCGATATGGTTGGTGCGGGTCATCATTTGAAAAACCAATCCATTGCTGACTTTATGCAAAGCCAGGAACCTGAAGCATGGGATAGAATTAAAAACTCGACTATTGACGGTATGTCAGGGGATAAGTGGTTACAACAACGTGAAGATAAGAACTTCGCGGAGCGAGGGCTTCATACAGATAATCCGCGTGGTGATGCAAGGGCTTTAGCGCTCATGGACTTAGTTAAACAGAATAATTCAATTGATTTAACCGCTAATGGGCAAGGTGGCGTTGATATTGCCAAAGAAAAACAAGATACACAAACAAATAAAGATATTTTTAAGGCTTTATCTAGTGTAGGTATTGCTAATGCTGGGGCTGCAGCTGAGTTCTATGATAAGAAAGATACAACATTATCAAATATGGAAAATACGAATACAGAAATCGAACAAACGAAAGGCTCAATTGGAGCGGGAGCACCTACTATTGCAAGTGCTCAAGAGTTTAACCAAGAACACCAAAATCGACAAGATGCTGTAAGAACCGGTGTTGATTCGGGTGCGGCAAATGCCAAACAAGGTCAAGTTGAAGCAGAGCAAGCTCAGAAAGATGATATGGCACGATTTAAATCAGAAAGTGAAGAATTAACTGGCGGAAAACTACCTGATATTTCTCCAAGTAAATCTGATGAACTTAGCAAAAAAAGTGATCATCTTAATAGAAATGTTGATTCAATCAGCAAAGTGTTAGACGTAGTTTCAAACTCTACGAATGCCGTTGGTGAAGTCCTTAAACCTGGTGGAGCTAATGCGTACAACAATTTTGTAGAAAACCAAACTCAAGCCAAGGCTGATACATCTAATTTGAGACCGGAATACTCACAGGGTGTTGAATCATCTAGCCAATTGACAGCCGTCGAAACAGGGTCAATGAATGACCGATTGACCTCTAAAGATGCTGACAAGGTTAAAAATGCACAAAGCATGATCGCTGTGTGGAATGATGATACCTTGATGACGCAAATTCTTGGGAAAGATGAAAATGGTAAATATGGTAAAGGAACTGATGAAAGTAAGAAAAATTTTGATACCAACACACTTCAATCATTATCTGATGGCGCTAATTGGTTAGATGACTATAAGACCTCTGGTGAACACTTAAAGGCAATTGACCAAGGCATTGCCCTTGCCGATACTAATGCTGCAAATAGTGATGGTGCAAGGGCCTATCTAGGTGCAATGCAACATTTAGGGATAGCACAAGAGGCATCTGAAGAAAGTGATGGCAAAGTCTTTAGTTCAATATCCGTCCAGGCGGCTTCTGATTTAACAAGTGTTTTAGACAAACAGGCAACTAATGGTAATACATCTAATTTAATGGCAGAGGTTACAGGTAACCGTGATATGACCAGTGGTTCAATTTGGATGCCTGCTGGTGACAGAGAAGCTACGCGTGATGATTATTCAAATAAATTGGATACAATGGAAACGTTAGCGAGTCGAATGGATCACCTTCTAAATGATGACCAAAAACAATTTGTTAAAGACTTTATCCAAGGTTCGCGGGATCGGATAAATGAAGATGTAGGTGATAGGCCAAACGAACAAATGGGCGGAGATAAGGATGAATACCTCAAGGCCGCGGAGCAAATATTTACAGGAGGCAGTTCAAGTCAAGCTGGTTCAAATACAGATATGAATACCATTAACAGCTCAGATTCGAATGCTGCTGTTTCAAGTCAAACGGCTTCAAATGCTGATGTGAATACCACTAACAGTATAGATTCGAGTACCGCTGTCTCAAGTCAAACGGCTTCAAATGCTGATGTGAATACCACTAACAGTATAGATTCGAGTACCGCTGTCTCAAGTCAAACGGCTTCAAATACTGATGTGAATACCACTAACAGTACAGATTCGAGTACCACGCCTTCTAGCCAAACGGTTTCAAATGCCGATTTAGACGGTCGTACAGCATCAGTTCAAACTGTGAATAGTTCTTCGGATAACACTGTTACAAATATTAATGTTGCTCAAACATTCAATAATCCAGAAGTGAATACAGCAACAAATACAAATGCCCCCCAAGCTCCAAATAAGTCAGAGAAAAGTCAAGGTAGCGATAAAGATTCAACATCGAAAACTGAAAACCAAGACAATAGTGCGGAAACTATTGCAGATTCACCTAAACAGTTAGATAGTTATTATTCGATGTCTAATTCTGTAGTAGGAGGAAGACTTTAGATAAGGGGGATTTAAGCGGGCATAGTCCCGCTTAAATCATGTTATTCACCAACGAAAATATATCGCCAAAAGCTGATGTTATTTGGACGCTCTAAACTTAAAAAACTATCTTTATAATGTGTATGTAAGTCAAACGGTACATCTTGTGGCCGTTCATTATCTCTACACCATCCACGCCAATCAGTTTGAGTTTTAATCCCAAGCGAACGAGTAAAAGACAGTAGTTCTTTAAAGTCTCTATATTTATCAGTGTTGAGAAATTGTGTCCAATTGCTAAACCCTTGTACTTTTGAGACAAAAAGCGGCGCATCTATTTGTTTAGTTGTAACAGCCATACGCCACTCTTCTTTAGTTTTTATCCCCATCTCAATAGCAATTTTCTGAATTTCTTGAATGTTTACTTCTTCTTTTTTATGTTCTATACCGGTGAATTCATTCCAACCATTCCATTCATTTTTATAAAATACACTAGGTTGAGCAGGTAGCTGTTCTTTCAATACAGAACTACCATTTCTGAACCTATCATACTCTTTGGCTGTAAATACACCAAAGTCTCGAATAAGGAGCATTGCTTCATTATATGATAACTTTATAGATCCTCCATTGAGAACTCAAAGAAGTAATAATCGCATTATATCCTTGTTTAAATGAATTGTTAATAACTTCATCTATCAATAATCAGCCCCGTATATTTATTCCCTATGAACAACCTATAAGTTGATTTTTTTGGGGTAGATGGTTCCCAGGAAATATTTGCGTCGTCACACAATTCGAAGTATGTTTTTATTAAGGTTATATTGATAAAGCAGCGATAAACAACGAGATTTTCTCCTATCTGTTCTATTTTGATTTTATATCCAAGAAATAAAAAAGGCAGTGCAGTTATTACGAACCATGGCCAAGGTACACCATAGCGGTATATATTAGTGTTAACTATATTAATTAATAGGCAAACAAAAAAAGGAAGTGTAAAAGCTAAAACACTCGCTCTAAACAATGAATATCGTTTAAATACATAATAAGATTCGTTCATTCTTTAGCCTCGTTAAATCGGTAAGTCATATCTAATTTTATCTGAACTTTACCATCCCTTGAGCCATCGTTGTATGGAGCATAACCTATAAAAATAGTATCGTTTAACAAGTTCCTATATCCAAAATCACCATCCATGTTATTGCTTTTAATAAACTTCATTTGTTTATCATACATAGTATTTATGAACTGTTGTTGCATCGATATAGTAGGTGTTTTAGGCCTATATATAACGTTGTTAAATAGCGTATTTTGGGTATCAACCGACAGTCCGTTAGGTAGCGAACTAGGAGAGCTAAACACAAGGGCCGTCGCTAATATCATGGTGATCATATATAATTCCTCATTTATTTAGTCACTATTTGGAACCGCAAACCAAGACTTCCTACCGTTAATCAAGGTGTGTTGTACCTCTTTAAACTGCACATTCTCCCGCAGATAATTGGTTAACGGGTTCACTTTAATCGGTGGTTCACCAAAGATAATCATTGGCAATGATGCATTGCTAGAAGATATTTTTTTGTTGGCTTTACTTCCTTCAACTCTAGTCCATAAATCGATAAAGGGCTGAGCTCGAGTTTGTTTTATTTCCATGATCCGATGGTTCTTAGGCACATGAGATAACTGTTCAATTTCTTGTTCAATCATGTTTAATTTGTCATCACGATCAGTCCAAGCGTATTCAAATGTTGGATTGTTTTTAGCCTTTTCTAAGCTTAGTTTAGCGTCTTCCATCGTGATGTTTTTATGGATTGATTTATGCTGCCAGTAAAAACTAATGGTGTTTATTGGTTGGCTGCAACTTCTAATCTTACGAGTGGCTGTTAACAAAACCACGTTTTCAATTTCTTTATGCAAATTTTTATGAGCGCTCTGCCTTTTTCCGCCGTAGCCTTTCTTAACAGACAAATGAAATTCTGCTTTACGTCTATTGATTTCATCAATATAACTTTCAACTTCACTCTTTATCTGTAAGGGAAGAACCACGTACCCTGGAAACCGGTGAGCAAGGTAAGTGCTATAGGTAAAGGCATCAAGCTTCAGTGTGGTAAAGGCTTTTTGCAAGAAAGATACTCCTGCAGCATCATTGCCGAAGGTATTTAAGATGTTGATACTAATCGGCTCTTCCAACACTTCATCAACTTTGATGAGCGGTAATTGATATAGTTCTTGTTCAACAA
>NZ_JACJER010000090.1:0-19079 GCF_014164185.1 Shewanella sp. SG44-6
ACACGGAAAATAGAGTTATTGGTAGGCGTGTTTTTATTGTCAGGTTTGTTGGCTTTTTGCATCTTAGTATTCAATGTTGCTAATGTTCAAGTCAAGTCTAATGACCAGACTTATAACTTGGTCGCTGAATTTAATAATATTGGCGGCTTAAAAGTACGTTCGCCAGTAAAAGTGGGTGGTGTGGTGGTTGGTCGTGTAACCAATATTACTCTCGATACCCATAAGTTGGTGCCAATAGTGACATTAACAATGGATAAGCGCTTTGATCAATTTCCGGAAACAAGCAGCTTAGCTATTTTGACTTCAGGACTCCTTGGCGAGCAATTTATTGGTTTAACGCCTGGGTTTATGGACGATGATATTTCGATGCTTGCCGATGGCGATAAAGTACATGACACACGTGGTGCATTGATTTTAGAAGATTTAATTGGTCAGCTTTTATATAGCATGTCATCTAAAGATAAATAGGATCCCAATTATGAAAACATTTTTTAATCATGTTATGGCGCTATGCCTAATCGGCAGTGCGGTTATCAGCCAAGGTGCAATGGCTGCTAATGATGAGGTCAATACCCGTGATCCATATGAGATGATCAAACAAGTCGCCAATATGACTTTTGATCGTTTTAAAGCAGATAAAGCCTTAATTAATGATGATTTAAGTCATTTAAAAGTTATTGTTCGTGAAGAGCTTATGCCTTACGTCGATTATAAATATGCTGCTTATAAAGTGATGGGGCAGTATTTAAGTGATACGACCGTCGATCAACGTAATCGTTTTGTGGATGCCTTTGAAGGTTATTTAGTGGCAACCTATGCACAAGCATTAACCGAATATACTGATCAAAAAGTGGCTTTTGACCCGCCGAGTGATTTCAGCAATGAAAAAATAGTTGAAGTGAATGTTCAAATCCTTGAGCAAGGTCGTCCACCGATTAAAATTCAATTTAAAGCGCGTCGTTTAAAAGACGATACGTGGAAAGCGTTCGATTTAGTGGCAGAAGGTGTGAGTTTATTGGCTTCTAAACAGTCTGAAATCTCTAATTTAATCCGCCAGCAAGGTATTGAAGCGGTGATTACCATGCTGAATGATAAAACCCAACAGACTATTGATCGCCAACCAGCAAAAGAAGCTGCAGCTGCGTGATTACCTTTAATCAACAAGATCAACGTTGCATCGTCAGCGGTCGCCTAACCCAAGATGAAGTAAAACAATTGTGGCCAAAACGCCATGAATTGTTTACTGCATCAACTCAAGTGGTAGACTTATCAGCATTAGAATACGTCGACAGTGCGGGTGTTGCACTGTTATTAGCGTTAATCAAACTACATGCGACAAGTAGCCCAGAAACAAGTGTGATACATCAGTTGGTTAATCCAAGTGAACAGCTCAAAAAAATGATTGAGCTTTATGATTTAGATGCTTTTTTCAGCCAAAAATAGAAACGAATAGTAAAGGTAATTGATTCCATGGAATGCAATGTTATAGAACAAATTTTAACCGAGGCGTTGTCGCTCACTGAAGCGCACGTTACCTCGGATGGCAGTCACTACAAAGTCGTCGCCGTAGGTGAGTGTTTTGATGGTATGAGCCGGGTAAAACAACAGCAAGCAATTTACAGTCCTTTAGCTGAGCAGATTGCCAGTGGTGAATTGCATGCGTTAACAATTAAAACTTTTACGCCGACTCAGTGGAAGCGTGAAAAACTTTTCAATATGTAACAACAGAGATTCACAGTGGATAAATTAACTATTAAAGCCAGCAAGCCTTTAGCTGGTGAAGTCGTGATCTCTGGTGCAAAAAATGCGGCACTCCCCATTTTAATGGCTGGCGTATTAGCCGAAACAGATTTTATTGTCTCAAATGTTCCCAACTTACGCGACGTGATCACCAGTTGTGAATTATTACGTTGTTTAGGTGCCGAAGTTGAAGACCTCGGCGGTAGCCGCATTCGTATTTCTACCTCTAACTTAAATGAATATTGCGCACCTTATGACTTAGTCAAAACAATGCGTGCATCGATTCTTATTTTAGGCCCGCTGCTTGCCCGTTATGGTACTGCAGATGTTTCTTTACCTGGCGGTTGTGCCATTGGTGCTCGTCCGGTGAACCTGCATTTACATGGCTTAGAGTTAATGGGTGCCAAAATTGAAGTCAAGGAAGGCTACATTAAAGCGCGTGTTGATGGCCGTTTAAAAGGCGCTCATATCTTTATGGATATGGTCAGTGTCGGCGCAACAGAAAACTTGCTGATGGCTGCAGCATTAGCTGATGGCACGACAGTCATTGAAAATGCGGCCCGTGAACCAGAAGTGACGGACTTAGCTCATTGCTTAATTGCCATGGGAGCAAAAATCACTGGTATTGGTTCTGCCACGTTAACGATTGAAGGTGTGGAACGTCTATCGGGTTGTGAATACCGCGTCATGCCAGATCGTATCGAAACCGGTTCATTCTTGGTTGCCGCAGCCGTTACTCGCGGTAAGATTCGTTGTGTATCAGCCGATCCTAAAACCTTAGAAGCGGTATTATCAAAGCTTGAAGATGCCGGTGCTGAGATCACAACTGGCGAAGATTGGATTGAGCTTGATATGAAAGGCCAACGTCCAAAGTCTGTTAATATTAAAACCGCACCTTATCCTGCGTTTCCAACCGATATGCAAGCGCAATTTTGTGTGTTGAATGCACTTGCTCAAGGCACAGGTCGTGTTACTGAGACTATCTTTGAGAATCGCTTCATGCACGTTCCTGAATTAAGCCGCATGGGCGCAGACATAGAGCAAGAAGGTAATACTTGTATCATCCATGGTACTGAGCGTTTAAACGGTGCCCAAGTGATGGCGACAGATTTACGCGCCTCTGCCAGCTTAGTGATTGCAGGCTTAATGGCTGATGGCTTAACTACAGTCGATCGTATATATCACCTTGACCGTGGTTACGAGCATATTGAAGCCAAGTTTCAAGGTTTAGGTGCTGAAGTTGTTCGCGTGAAGAACTCTTAGGTTTATCTCGCTCCGCAGAAAATACCTCATAAAAAAGCCATTCATTTGAATGGCTTTTTTATAACGTTGATTTAATGAGTAATAGGTATTACTCAGGCGCAGTGGCTTTTTCTGCAATAATGACTGGCAGTATTTGACGCTTACCCTCACGTATAATGGTCATGTTGACTTTAGTTCCTGGAGGGGTCTCTGCAATTCTGTCCATCAACATTTCAACTCCCGGGACATCTTCATCATTATATTGGGTAATGACATCTCTTGGTGTTAAGCACGCACGAGCTGCTGGTCCGTCAGGATCGATCCCCGTCACTAACACACCTTTTAAATCGGGTAGGTTGAGTATCTGTGCCATTACCGGATTAAGTGGTTCACCTGAAATACCTAAAGCACCACGGATAACTCGGCCATGTTTAATCAATTTATCCATAATGCTGTGGGCTAACTTAATGGGGATAGCAAAACTAATCCCATTGCCGCCACTATCATTACCCACTTGGAATGCCGCGGTATTGATACCGATTAATTCACCGCCGGTATCGATTAATGCTCCGCCTGAGTTACCAGCATTAATGGCTGCGTCTGTTTGCAAAAAGTCGAGGTAACCTGAACTTAAGCCATTACGTCCTGTTGCACTAATAATACCCTGAGTAATTGTCTGGCCAATATTGTATGGATTACCAATGGCTAGCACCACATCGCCTACTTGGGCTAGTTTATCGAGATTAATCGGTACTATAGGTAAATTATCGCCTTCAATTTTAAGTACTGCTAAATCTGTCTCTTGATCAGAACCAACTACTTCAGCAGTAAATTTACGCCCATCTTGTAGCGCAATAACAATCTCGTCGGCTTTTTTTATCACATGATAATTTGTGAGCACATAGCCTTCTTTACTCATTATCACGCCAGAGCCAAGGCCTTGAAGTGAGCTTGAATTGAGCGGATTACGTTGATCAATGCTAAGGCTATAAATATTGGCTACTGCAGGTGCAGCTCGACGAACGGCTTTAGCGAAAGATAATTCTGAGCCACTATTGCTGACATTTGTGAGGCTATTGTTGAATGAGGAATTTTGCATTAACGCTGTTATGGCTAAAAAAACAGCAGCCATAATTAGACCAAATACCACAGCTTTAGTTATATAGATGCAAGTGTCTTTTAGGTTCATGGCTTGAATAATTGTTAAAAAAAATGGCTGTTATATTAACATAGCTCAAATAAATAAGCACCGACCAAAAGTTGGCCGATGCTTCATTCTTGAACGGGTATCACAGACTATAACCTGATGATTCTTATAGCTGTGATGAGGTAAATTAAGTGTCAACTATGTTAGCGTCAACTGCATTAGCGTAAAACAAGGTAGAGTAAGTTATTGTCACGTAATATCTTCAGTGCCACAGAGTTCTTATTGTCTTTTAGCATTTCTTTTAATGCTTTAAGGCTGGTCACTTTACTGCGATTAAGCCCCACAATTAAGTCTCCTTTGACTAAGCCACTCATTGCTGCTGGTGAACCCTGAGCAATATCAGTGATCTCAATACCTTTTTTACTGTCCTCAAGTGTCGCGCCTTGTAACATAGGATGTACGCTACCGGCTTCAGCCTCAACTTTGTCTGCTTCACCTAGTGTCGCTTTAATCTTCTTCGTATCGCCATCACGAATAATTCCGAATTCAACCTCGGCACCAGCACCCATAGTGGCTACTTTTGCGCGTAATTCCTGGAAGGTTTTAATACTCCGCCCATTGAGGCTGACAATAATATCACCCGCTTTTAATCCTGCTTTATCAGCAGCACTTTTTGGCATCACTTCATTAACGAAACCGCCGTGCTGGGTATCTAAACCAAACGCTTTGGCAAGTTCATTATCAAGATCGCGACCTGATACCCCTAATACGCCGCGTCGTACTTCACCATGCTCAATAATCTGTTCAACAAGGTTGTTAACCATATTGGCTGGGATAGCGAAACCAATACCAACGTTACCGCCATTTGGGGCGACAATCGCAGTATTAATACCGATGAGTTCACCTTTTAAGTTAACTAATGCACCGCCAGAGTTACCACTATTTATCGCGGCATCAGTTTGGATAAAGTTTTCTAGCATTTCAATGCCTAAACCACTGCGGCCGAGTGCGCTGACTATTCCTGACGTTACAGTTTGTCCAAGCCCAAATGGGTTACCGATGGCAACTGCAAAATCACCAACGCGGATGTCGTCAGAATCAGTTTGCTTAATCGCGACTAAGTTTTTCGCTTCAATTTGCAGCAGGGCAATATCAGACTCTTTATCTGCGCCAATGAGTTTAGCCGTGACTTCGCGACCATCATGTAAACCCACTTTAATATCGTCAGCGCCGTTAATAACGTGGTTATTAGTAATGATATAGCCTTTATCAGCATCGATAATGACCCCTGAGCCTAACCCTCTAAAAGGACGTTCTTGAACTTGTTCTTGTGGAGCGTTTGGACCAAAGAAGTAGCGAAATACATCAGGGACGCGTTGTTTTGATACTTGAGTACCAGATACTGCTACTGATACCACCGCAGGTGTAGTGCGTTCTAGCATTGGCGCTAAACTAGGAATAGCTTGGCCGTCAACCGCTTGTGGAATGGCAGCGAGCGATAGTGTTGGTGCTATGGCTAACGATGCCGTTAATAACGCAGCAGAAAGTAAACTTAATTTGGTTTTCATCTATGGATAGCTCCTGTATGCATTCAAGCTTTATGACATTAAAATATGTGGTTTGATGACATAAAATATGTGGCTTGAGGGCATTATTTTAAAGTTAAATATCGTTAATCATTTATATTAGTGCTGTTGCGAGCCCGTTTTGAAATGGTGAGCTAATCAGTTCGTTTGCAATAACAAGTCAGTAAAAAATAAGTCAGTTGACGATAATCAATCAGAGTAGTGCTCATCTGGTTAGTTGCATTTTTATTAACAAAGGTTAATTTGATCCTTTGAAGCCATTACTCGTATTTGTTGTTTAATGTTATTATTCGCAGCAATTATTTGATGTAAGAGAGTCGTAATCGTGTCGCAGTTAACCCCTTGGCAGCATTATCAGCAAGACCTTACCCGAGAAGATTTTTCACATGATGCCGCACAAGAAAAAGCGGTAAAATCATTACAACGCGTTTACGATGAATTAATGGTCGCGGCTAAACCGATATCTGGTATTAATAAATTGTTTGCTGCCGTTGGGGTTAAATCAACACCTGCAGCGGTAAAAGGCTTGTATTTATGGGGCGGCGTTGGTCGTGGTAAAACCTATTTAATGGATACTTTTTTTGACTCATTGCCTATTGAGCAAAAATTACGAGCTCATTTTCATCGGTTTATGCATCAAATCCATCATGACTTAGGCGAGTTAAAAGGTGTACAAGATCCGCTATTGTCTATAGCCAAGAAGATGGCGTCGCAATATAAAATTATTTGTTTTGATGAGTTTTTTGTCTCAGATATTACCGATGCCATGTTATTGGGGACTCTATTTCAAGCATTGTTCAAAGAAGGGGTTGCACTCGTGGCTACCTCAAACATCATCCCCGATGAATTATATAAAAACGGTCTACAGCGAGCGCGTTTTTTACCTGCGATTGCGTTGATTAATCAACAATGTGAAATTCTCAATGTCGATTCAGGTATTGATTACCGTCTTCGCACCTTAGAGCAGGCTGAGATTTATCATCATCCACTCGATGAACAAGCAGACATCAACTTGTTGCATTACTTTGATCAACTCGCGACCGAATCAGAAAGACTTACTGCACCGATAGAAATTGATGGCCGTGCCATTCGCATTCGTCAACAGTCACAAGGTGTACTGTTAATTAATTTTCGTGATCTCTGCGATGGCCCTCGTTCACAGCGAGATTACATGGAAATGGCATGCCTTTATCATACTGTGCTACTGAGTGGATTAGAGCAAATGGGTTCACAGCAAACTGGTGATGATATTGCCAGACGCTTTTTAGCCATGGTTGATGAGTTTTACGAGCGAAACGTGAAATTGATTATTTCTGCGCAAGTGGAATTAGAGCAGATTTATACCGATGGCCAGTTAACGTTTGAGTTCAGACGTTGTCGCTCAAGACTGATTGAAATGCAATCGAGAGAGTATCTGGCGCTGGAACATTTACCATAGGCTAGCCGTGAGATTTTTAAAAAAAGCAGACGGTTAATTATTCAGCCGAAACAGAGCAGTTTATTTAAAATATTATCAGAAATCAGGTGATCTTTGCTGTGGCTTTGCGTATAATCTGCGACCTGCCCGCGTTAATCCGCCAATTTGGGCGGAAGTTGTAAGCCAATATTCATGTTCGAAGGGGCAAGAATCGGTAATTTTGTGTTGATTGCAACCTGCAGTCGGCATGTGAGACAGAAAATTAACTTTGGGTTTTTGTAATAATGAAGACTTTTACTGCTACACCAGAAACTGTAACTCGTGACTGGTTTGTTGTTGACGCTGAAGGCAAAACTTTAGGCCGTATCGCAACTGAAATCGCAACTCGCTTACGTGGCAAGCATAAGCCAGAATACACTCCACACGTTGACACCGGTGATTACATCATCGTTATCAATGCTGAAAAAGTGACTGTAACTGGTAATAAAGCAGCCGGTAAGATCTACTACTCTCATTCAGGCTTCATTGGTGGCATTAAGCAAATCAGCTTTGAGAAGCTTCAAGCTCATAAGCCTGAAATGATCATCGAGAAAGCAGTTAAGGGTATGTTACCAAAAGGTCCTTTGGGCCGTGCCATGTTCCGTAAACTTAAAGTTTATGCTGGCACAGAACATAACCACGCTGCACAACAACCACAAGTTCTTGATATCTAAACGGGAGGAGTAAGCAAATGTCTGCAACTCAGTACTACGGCACTGGCCGTCGCAAAACATCTACAGCTCGCGTTTTCGCTAAAGCAGGTAGTGGCAATATCGTTGTAAACCAACGTCCTTTGGATGTTTATTTTGGTCGTGAAACTGCTCGTATGGTTGTTCGTCAACCATTAGAATTAGTTGAAATGACTGATAAATTAGACATCTATGTAACAGTTAAGGGCGGTGGTACTACTGGCCAAGCTGGTGCAATTCGTCACGGTATTACCCGTGCACTATTGCAACTAGACGAAGCTCTACGTCCTACTCTACGTACCGCTGGTTTTGTTACCCGTGATGCTCGTAAAGTTGAACGTAAGAAAGTTGGTCTACGTAAAGCACGTCGTAAGCCACAATTCTCTAAGCGTTAATTCGTTTTTTGGATTCAAAAAACCCAGCTTATGCTGGGTTTTTTATTGCCTAAATTTTATTACTTCATACCTCAGCAATTTTATTCATCAGCAGCTATCAAGCGCTCTTTTGTCCTGCGAGTTCAGCTCTTAATACACTGGATATTAACCTAGCCTGGAATAAGTCACTTCTCCTTACCCGTAAAACAAGTCGCAAGTTTGATATGACATCGGCCGAAAGTGGTTATTTTACCTTACTTAGTTTCATCTCTTATACCAGCGCTTATTTCCCGTTCAGGTTAACTTTTTTGGCATTAGGTATTAGGCATGAGGTTTACAAGCTTGTGACTTATAAGGTCGAAATGCATTGAATAAAGATGTACTACTAATAGTGCTCACTAGATTGAACGTTTTGATTTAAGACAGCAAGGGACTTGGCGTATTAAGGTAATGTATTTATAAGGCAGATTAAACGCAGTTGCCAATCATGCTTAACGTCTTCTTAGGCTAATCAAGCAGATATTGAATATAATAAGGCTCAATAAAAGAGAGGCTAAAACATGAATATACCGTTATTAATGAGTGCATTTGGGTTAGTTTTAATCCTTGAAGGGGTAGGTCCATTACTTTTTCCTAACAAGTGGCAAAAATATTTATTAGAGCTTTCGACACAAAAGCAAAATGTTCTCAGACGCTTAGGTGGCTGCTTAGTAACAACAGGAGCCGTTTTATTGATCATTTTTCAATAAAATACTTGCCTATAACCCCCTAAAACCTGTTAAAATTCTATTTTATACCACAAGACGTTGCAGCTAATAATGGGCAAAAATGTAGTCGTACTCGGCACTCAATGGGGTGACGAAGGCAAAGGTAAGATTGTCGACCTTTTAACAGAACAGGCAAAATACGTAGTTCGTTACCAAGGCGGCCATAATGCTGGTCACACTTTGGTAATTGATGGTGAAAAAACCGTTCTTCATCTTATTCCGTCTGGGATTTTACGTGATAACGTAAAATGCATTATCGGTAATGGTGTGGTTGTTGCTCCTGATGCGTTGATGAAAGAAATCAACATGCTCAAAGGACGTGGCGTACCTGTAGAAGAGCGTTTATTAATTTCTGAAGCATGTCCGCTTATCCTTCCGTTCCATTGTGCATTGGATATTGCTCGCGAGAAAGCGCGCGGTAATCAAGCCATTGGTACAACTGGACGTGGTATTGGTCCTGCATATGAAGACAAAGTTTCTCGTCGCGGTTTACGCATCGGTGATTTGTTTAATGCAGAACTTTTCGCAACTAAGTTAAAAGAAGTGATGAAATATCATAACTTCATGCTAACTGAGTATTACAAAGTTGAAGCTGTTGATTATCAGCAAACACTTGATGATGCATTAGCGATTGCTGATTATCTGAAAAGTATGTGTACTGATGTCAGTGAAATGCTTGATGCTGCGCGTAAAGCGGGTGAGCCGATTCTATTTGAAGGCGCTCAAGGCACATTATTGGATATCGACCACGGTACTTATCCATTCGTGACGTCATCAAACACAACAGCTGGCGGTGTAGCGACAGGTTCAGGTTTTGGTCCTCGTCATTTAGACTATGTTTTAGGCATCATGAAAGCTTACACGACTCGCGTCGGTGCTGGTCCATTCCCAACAGAATTAGCCAACGAAATTGGCGATTATATTGGTGAGAAAGGCCAAGAGTTTGGTGCAACGACTGGTCGTAAACGTCGTCCAGGTTGGTTGGATGCAGTGGCCATGCGCCGTGCGGTTCAAATCAATAGCGTTAGTGGTTTTTGTTTAACTAAATTAGACGTTTTAGACGGTCTAAAAGAAGTTAAAATCTGTGTTGGCTATCAATATCCTGATGGAACAGTTTCTAAGGTAACTCCTTTGGCTGCAGAAGGTTATGATTTAGTTACGCCAATATACGAAACTATGCCTGGTTGGAGTGAAAACACTTTTGGTGCTACATCAATCGAGCAGTTGCCTACCGCGGCAATGAACTATATCAAACGTCTTGAAGAGTTATTAGAGACGCCTATTGATATTATCTCTACTGGGCCGGACAGAAATGAAACCATGATTTTGGTTAGTCCGTTCAAGTAAACTAAAGAGGCCGCGATAAGCGGCCTTTTTAATGAGCCTAATTAACGCTTGTAACAGTTTCTACTCAAGAAATACGCTATACTGCCGATGGATAAACCATGAAAGTGTCAGCGAGAATCCTTATGTTGCGTATCTGTTTATTGTTATTGAGTGTCGTTTCCATCAATGTATTTGCGGTGACAGAAGCCGTCGATATCTATAGCGATCAACAATTGATTTCGCTCATCCGCTCAAATCAATATTTACAACGCGTCAAAGCAGACGACTGTCAGTTGGTTCAAGATATTGAAGCCCGTGCTGAAGTATTACAGCAACCCATGTATCAGTTTTTATGGGGTGAAATGCTTAATAACGGTGTGTGTGTTAAGGCTCATCCTTCACGCGGTATGGCATTGCTGCAAACTTCTGCCGAGCAAGGCAGTGCCGAAGCGATGGTAAAATTGGCAGATTATTATTATCGCGGTAAACTAGTGGTTAAAGATCCCAATCGTGCAGTGCAATATGTGTTGCCTGCGGCGGCTAATGGGGATTTAACCGCAAGAATGACATTAGTTCGTTTGTTTGGTGAAGGCTATGGAAGTCCTGCCGATTATGAACTTGGCTATCATTGGTTATATAACAGTATATTTGATGACGATGCTCAACAGAAAAAAGCTTCGTCTTTATTACAGATGCTCGCTGCAAAAATGCCTGCCAGTATAGTGGCCAGGGCACAGCAGCCACAGCTGTACACACGTTAAAGGCTCCACAATATGGAGCGAATTATTTGGAAATTGAATGATCAACGATCCTCATTTTGAGAGAGAACAAGACAAGTACGACAATCCTATTCCTAGCCGTGAGTATATTTTAGAATACTTGCGTGCCCAAAAGTCTCCTGTTACCCGCGATAAAATAGCTGAAGCATTATCCATTACCGATGAAGTGCCATTAGAAGCACTTCGTCGTCGTTTACGTGCGATGGAACGTGATGGCCAGTTAGTCTTTACTCGCGGGCAAAGCTATGGCTTACCTGAGCGTATGGATTTATTGTCTGGTACCGTTTTAGGCCACCGCGATGGATTTGGCTTCTTTAAGCCTGATGAAGGCGGTGACGACTTATTTATCAGTAATCGCGATATGCTGATGTATTTTCATGGCGATAAAGTGCTAGCACAAAAAGCGGGTACTGATCGTCGTGGTCGTCGTGAAGCTCGAATTGTGCGCTTAGTTCATGAGCGAACCGCTGCCTTAGTTGGCCGTTACCACGTCGACGCCGGAATGGGCTTTGTGATTGCAGATGACAGACGCATCACCCAAGAAATATTAATCGCCAGTGAAGATACCCTAGGCGCCCGCGCCGGTGATGTGGTGGTGGTTGAGTTAACCCGTCGCCCTGGTCGTTTTGTTAAAGCGGCAGCGAAAGTGACCGAAGTCTTAGGTAAGACCATGGCACCGGGTATGGAAATTGAAATTGCCTTACGTAATTATGATTTACCCCACACTTGGTCTGCGATTATTGAGAAAAAACTCAAACGTATTCCTGACGAAGTCACCGAAGAAGATAAATTAGGTCGCGTCGATTTACGCCATTTACCCTTGGTCACTATTGATGGCGAAGATGCCCGTGATTTTGATGATGCGGTATATGCTGAAGCAAAACCAAGTGGCGGCTGGCGTTTATGGGTGGCGATAGCTGATGTGAGCCATTATGTACGTACTGATTCAGCATTAGATACTGAAGCGCGCGCACGTGGTAATTCGGTGTATTTCCCGTCGCAAGTTATTCCTATGCTGCCTGAGAAAATATCTAATGGCTTGTGTTCATTAAAGCCAAAAGTCGACCGTTTATGTATGGTTGCTGAGATGACAATTTCTGCAGCGGGTAAGTTATCGGGCACCAAGTTTTATCCAGCAGTAATGCATTCTCATGCTCGTTTTACCTATACCCAAGTTGCTGACATGCTAGAAGGTGGCCCAATAGCCCCTGAGCATGAAGCGCTATTCCCACATTTATTATGTTTGCAGTCGTTATATCTCACCTTAGATGAGCGTCGTGCTGAACGTGGTGCTATTGCATTTGAAACCTTAGAAACGCAGTTTATCTTTAATGAGCAGCGTAAAATTGACAAGATCGTCCCACGAGGCCGAAACCAAGCGCATAAAATCATTGAAGAATGTATGATTTTAGCCAACGTGGCTTCGGCAAAGTTTGTCAAAAAACACAAAGGTGAGGTGCTGTATCGTGTGCATGAAGCGCCGTCAGAACAAAAACTGGCTAACTTTAAAGAGTTTCTTGCTGAGCGCGGCTTAAGCATGGATGGTGGCTTAGAGCCAACCCCGACTGACTATCAAAATCTGATGTTAAAAATTGCTGACCGTCCTGACTTTGAGTTAATTCAGGTGATGTTATTGCGCTCAATGCGCCAAGCAGTTTACAGCCCAGATAACGAAGGTCATTTTGGTTTAGCATTAGAAGCGTATTCGCATTTCACTTCGCCAATTCGTCGTTACCCTGATTTGATTTTACATCGAGTGATTAAGTATTTACTCGCAAAAGAGCAGGGCGATGTCACTGACAAGTGGACTCAAGATGGCGGTTATCTTTATCAGCTTGAAGAGTTAGATCTATTAGGTGAAGAATGTTCAACCACCGAGCGCCGCGCAGATGAAGCCACTCGCGATGTCAGTGATTGGTTAAAATGTGAATACATGCAAGATCACGTCGGTGATACCTTTGATGCCGTCATTGCTTCAGTCACTAGCTTTGGTCTGTTTGTTAGATTAAACGAATTATTTATTGATGGCTTAGTACACATATCAAGCCTTGCCAGCGACTACTACCAATTCGATCCAATGCGTCAACGACTGGTTGGTGAAAACACTCGCCAAGTGTATCAAGTGGGTGATGCTGTTACTGTTAAGGTTGCTGCGGTTAATCTTGATGATCGTCAAATTGACTTGTTGATGGTGGGTGACAATAGTAAAGGCGCAGGCAAATCGGCACGTAAAGGCAGCAAGCCTTCAACGGCTCGTGAACGAGTGAATGTTGAAGGGGCTAAAGCCGCACGTAAAGGTAAGTCGACAGATAAACCTAAGTCAGACAAATCTAAGTCGGATAAGCCTAAGGCCAGTAAACGTCGCTCAAGCAATAAAGCGTCATCGCCTGCGAGCAAGCCAGTGGCGGCAAAGAAGTCCACCGCGGCAGAGCAAAAAGCTGATACCACAAAACCGAATTCTAGCGTTAAGAAAACCCCTGCCAAGCGCAGCAAGAGAAAGTAATTAAATGAAAAAACAAGATACCATTTTTGGCATTCATGCCGTTGAAGCATTATTAAATCATAGCCCTGAACGTGTGATTGAACTTTGGCTGTTACAAGGCCGTGATGACGAACGCTTAACGCCATTGATTAATATCGCATCAACTTTTGGTACTACATTGCAACGTGCTGCACGTAAAGTGTTAGACGACAAAGCGGGTAGCTCACAACACCAAGGTATTGTCGCGCGTGTAAAAGCGGTAAAACCTTTGACAGAAACTGATTTAGACGCATTACTTGATAAAACAGAAGTGCCTTTTTTACTCATTTTAGACGGTGTAACCGACCCACATAATCTTGGTGCTTGCTTACGTAATGCCGATGCCGCTGGGGTACATGCGGTGATTGTACCTAAAGATAATTCAGTTGGATTAACCTCAACCGTCAGCAAAGTGGCTTGTGGCGCAGCAGAAACGGTACCGTTATTCCAAGTGACCAATCTTGCTCGTACCATGCGTCATCTTCAAGACAAAGGTGTTTGGATTGTCGGCACAGCAGGCGAAGCAGATGGTAATGTATACCAAGCGGACCTTAAGGGGCCTCTAGCGATTGCTATGGGTGCTGAAGATAAAGGTTTGCGTCGTTTGTCACGCGAAGGCTGTGATTCGTTGGTTTCGATCCCAATGGCTGGCAGTGTGTCAAGCCTTAACGTATCAGTTGCCACTGGGGTGTGCTTATTTGAAGCCGTCAGGCAGCGTTTAGGTTAATTATTGCCTGCAGTAGAACGACATAAAAAAACGGCGATATTTATCGCCGTTTTTTATTATCTCGAGTTTAGTTTGTGTTAGGTTATTGATGGGTGTCAGTCTTTAGCTTTTACAATCAAAGCCAGAAAAAACATTAGCGTCTGCCAATTTCGTTATCGACATCTTCGTCATCTAACTCCTCTGGTATCAAGGTTTCTTCGCTCACACTGGCATAAGAGGTATTATATTCAGCTTGCTCATCAGCATCATCAAACTCATCATTGGTTGATTCCGGTTGGGCATCGAATGCATCTTCAGCGGGATTGATCATTTGTTCGTTGACCATTTCAATGTCAACACGTGGATCAAATGATGCTGCTAATGGCGAGCTGACTAAGTCGCCCCCTGCCATCATGTAATCTCCAGTACTTGTTTGCTCAGCTTTTTGACGCACATTAATCCACAGTAGCCTTGCCAATAAGGTGAATGAGCACATCGCCATAAATCCATATAGCATTTGATCACCTAATGCTTGCATTAAGCCAGAAGCGACTAAAGGACCAATACTTGCGCCAATACCAAAGGTGACTAAGATTGTGGCAGATAGCCCAACCCGCTCATGTTGTTCAACGCGCGAATTGGCTAATGCAGTTGCTAATGGATACAAGGTAAACGCTAAAATACCAAATAAGCTGGTTAATATTAACGAAGACACTGCGTGGAATGGGATTATCGTAATGATCAACACTATGACGCCTAATAAAGCGCAGTTAATTCGAATTAATAAGCTACGAGAGATGACATCGGATAATTTACCCATTGGCCATTGGGCTAGCAATCCTGCAAAAATGGTACACGACATATAGAGCGCAACGTGCTCAGGATCAATACCTTTAGCCGTGGCATAAGAGGGAGCCAAACCATAAAAACAGCCGACTATCATGCTCCCTAAGGCTATGGTTGTCAGAGCTTGGGGTGCTCTTTTCCAATAGAGTCCCATTTGTAATGGGGCTGGTGTTAACGGTTCGGGGTGAATTCTGCGCGTGATCGAAATCGGTACGATACATAAGGCAAAACAGATGGCAATCAACAGCAGTGGCTCTAAGCCTAAATCGGGATATAAACTAATGGCTCCTTGCCCAGCCATTAGCGCTAAGTAAGATACGATCATGTAGCTCGCAAAAACAGTACCACGTTGGTTGTTTTCTGCCTGCTCGTTGAGCCAGCTTTCTAACACCATATATTGGCACATCATTCCCATACCTACTGCGAGGCGCAATACTAGCCAAATGGCTAAATTATCGATGAGGGCATGACCCAATGCAGAGGCAGTCACTATGCCCGCACAGGCAACAAAAGCACGAATATGACCAACTTGTGCAATCAGTTTATGGCCAACTTTAGAGCCGCAGACCAGGCCAATATAGTAAGCTGACATCATGCCACCAATCCATATTTGTGGCACCTGCATTGTGGTAAGACTTAGGCCTAAGTATGTGGTCAGTAGACCTGCAGCAAGCACCATCAAAAAGGTGGTGCTATATAATGAGGCAAAACTGCGTAGCGGGCTGTCCATAACTTGGCCTTTATTTTTTCAGTAAGGCCTCGTTTGCCTCATTGATTAATGGTCTTGTTTCGCTTCATTTAAGGTCAATAATTATTGAAACGTATACAACAAGTTGAATGTGGTGATGGTGTCAGTATTTTTACTGTCATCAGGAACCACTTCAGTGTACTTGATGTTCATACCTATTTTAAATGCCCAATCTTGAATAAAGGTGTTTTTATAACTCATATCAAGGGTTAAGGTATTATTAGTCTGACCTGTTTCAGCTGTCACATCAGCATTAAAGCTAGTGTACTCTTGCAGTTTAACTGTGTATTTGGCCGCCGAACGTAAAATAATATCGCGGTTTGCATCAGGATCGGGTTCTGCAACACTGCCTTGTGGTTGGTCGTAACGATAACCCGGACCAGCTTCAAGGCTCAGTTTTGTTCTATTGTTCTTAATTAAATCAAAACCATAACCTGTTGAAATAGTAGATATTCGAGTGTACGAACCAAATTGATCCCAAGTAAATTCACCACGGCCAAATATATAACCGCGCTCTAGCTTGTAGTTAGACTGTAAGTATAATTCGTAACGCTCAGCAGTAGACTCATTACCATCAGCCGCATAATAGGCCTTTAATGTTGCTTCTTGCTTAGTGTTCTTCGAATCATAAGTTAAATAAGTTCGACCGTTGAAGTTTTTAGTTTCGTTGTTACCGCTATTTAATTGCAAGCCTGCTTCTACCTCAGCATTAAAACTGCTGGGTGGTTCCTGATAATCAGGTGGAACTAAGGCCCATGCCGGAGCAGACAATAAAAAGAGGCAGCATGTTGTTACTATGTTTTTCATGGTCATCATTAAAGTGTTTTATTCTTGATGGCGTAAACGCGGTATTTCGGACTGGGGCCATCATACCTGTAATCAAGATTGCTGAAAAGAGTGAGTTAGTGCTTGAGTTTATCGTACACTTTATGTATCATCGCGCGCTCAAATCAGTCACTTTAATTCGTTCCTTGCCTCCACATTGGTCTGACTGAGCCAGAAAAGAGGCTACTTAACCGTAAGGAGCAATAAATGCGTCATTATGAAATCGTATTTATGGTTCACCCAGATCAAAGTGAACAAGTCCCAGGTATGATTGAGCGTTACACCGGTGTTATCACCGCTGCTAATGGTACAATCCACCGTTTAGAAGATTGGGGCCGTCGTCAATTGGCTTACCCGATCCAAGACCTACATAAAGCTCACTATGTTCTTTTGAACGTAGAAGCATCTGCAGAGTCTATCGAAGAACTAGAAACAGCTTTCCGTTTCAACGACGCTGTTCTGCGTAACATGGTAATGCGCACTAAAGTGGCCGTTACTGAAGCTTCTCCTATGGCAAAAGCAAGAGACGAACGTGATTCACGTCGTTCACCTTCTGATGACCGTAATGCAGAAGAAAGCGCTGAAGAAAACGCTGAATAATTTTTTTGAATAATCACTTAGTGTTGTCTGGCACGATAACTCGTACAAGACGATTAGATAGCCCAAGCGGGATTGCCCATGTGGTGATAACGGTAGAGCATAAATCACAGCGGCAAGAAGTAGAAATGTTGAGAAACGTCTACTGTTTGATCCAAGTGATATTAAGTGGTCCGCGCTTTAATAGCGTAGCAAATAAATTACAAGCAGGTGTGCAAGTTGATGTTGAAGGGTTTCTTTCACTACAACAAGGGCGAAATGGACAAAACCGTTTAGTCTTGCATGCTGAAAATGTCGAATTGAAAACTTAGGAGACTGTCAAAATGGCACGTTATTTCCGTCGTCGCAAGTTCTGCCGCTTCACCGCTGAAGGTGTTGTGGAGATTGATTATAAAGATATCGTTACTTTAAAGAACTACATCACTGAAAGCGGCAAGATTGTTCCTAGCCGTATCACTGGTACCAGTGCTAGATATCAACGCCAACTAGCTCGCGCTATCAAGCGTGCTCGTTATCTTTCTCTACTGCCATATACTGATTTACATCAGTAATATTGCAGTATTAATTCCTAATAGAATATAGAGGATTTGATAATGAATGTTATTTTGCTAGATAAAGTTGCAAACTTAGGTAGCCTAGGCGACCAAGTTTCTGTTAAAGCTGGTTATGCTCGTAACTTCCTTTTACCTTATGGTAAAGCAGTTGTAGCAAACGCAGCAAACACTGAAGTATTTGAAACTCGTCGTGCTGAATTAGAAGCTAAAGTAGCTGCTGAATTAGCTGCTGCGACAGTTCGTGCTGAAAAATTAACTGCATTAGAAGCTGTTGTTATTGCTTCTAAAGCAGGTGATGAAGGTAAATTATTCGGCTCAATTGGCAACCGTGATATCGCTGATGCAGTTACTGCAGCTGGCGTAGCACTTGCTAAATCTGAAGTTCGTTTACCTTTAGGTGCTTTACGCACTACTGGTAACTTCGAAGTTGAAGTTCAAGTACACACTGAAGTTAAAGCTGTTGTTAAGATTTCTATCGTTGCAGAAGCTTAATTACGTTTTAGCTCCATAAAAAACACCGCCTCAGGGCGGTGTTTTTTTATGTGTATCATTTAATTCTCATCCGCTTCCAACAACACTTCCATGCACTATCTGGTTATATCGCGGTCGTTTAAATGTGTTATCTAATGAATGTTAACCAAGTAAACATTGCTATAAGGTTCACTTGGTTATGGTTTATTTAAGCTCAATCCACCACAGTCGGTTTCTTTTCTGGTATGTCAGTGACGGCTTTAGTTACTGATCCAGTTGCGAGTTCAGCTTCTGCTTGTGCTTCATTAGTTGCTTCGTTGACGACTTCAGCTTCTACTTCACTTACTGCTGGGGATTTATTGGCGGCTTCATTTACGACCCCAGCAGCGGCTTCAGTTGTCGCTTGGTTAGGTAACTCAGCTTTATCTTCAACATCTACTGTAGGGACCAATTTAGGTACTGATTCACTCGAGAGTTCAGATTCAATCGCGGCTTCAGTTGTCGCTTGGTTAGGTAACTCAGCTTTATCTTCAATATCTACGGTAGGGACCAATTTAGGTGCTGATTCACTCGAGAGTTCAGATTCAATCGCGGCTTCAGTTGTCGCTTGGTTAGGTAACTCAGCTTTATCTTCAATATCTACGGTAGGGACCAATTTAGGTGCTGATTCACTCGAGAGTTCTGTTGCTGCCTCTGCTTTATCAG
>NZ_JACJER010000091.1:0-18852 GCF_014164185.1 Shewanella sp. SG44-6
ACATAAAAATGGTTTTTGTAATTATGTTCCAAAAGCCATTTTTATGTCATTGGATGGGTTAAATTTGTCAAACTATGGGTACATTATGTCAATGTATGGGTTCAGCGACATCAATGATTAATAATCGAACCCTAACTGCGCTTTAATGCCATCATTAAACGCATGTTTTATCGGAACAATTTCACTTACTGTATCAGCTAACTCAATAATGTCACGATGACAAGCGCGACCAGTGATAATCACATGTTGCATCGCTGGGCGATTTCTTAACGCCGTTAATACTCGCTCAAGTTCGATATAGTGATAACTGACCATGTAAGTTAATTCATCTAACAACACCATGTTGATCGATTCATCTTTAAGGAGTTTTTCAGCTTCGAGCCAAGCTTCCATGGCAGCTTGGGTGTCTTTTTCTTTATCTTGAGTTTCCCAAGTAAAGCCGGTGCCCATGACATGAAATGGTACACCTGCACCTTCGAGTAAATTACGCTCACCACAAGCCCAAGTGCCTTTAATAAATTGCACTACCGCGGCTTTATGACCATGACCAACAGCGCGCGTCACAGAGCCAAAACCAGAGGTTGATTTGCCTTTACCATTACCGGTTAACACTAATAAAATGCCTTTCTCATCTTGAGCAGCAGCAATTTTGGCATCAACACCCACTTTAACTTTCTGTTGGCGGGCTTTATGACGTTCAGCTTTGTTTGCATCAATAGTGCTAGCTTGTTCATTATCGTGGTTATCAGTTGTCATGAGATTATTCCTTTCAATGTGTTCATGTCCAAATGCGCTTCGAGTACGTCGGCAAGACGATTTAGTTGCTGCTCGCGGATCTGGTTAATATCAATAGCATGGCGACTCTCTAAGCCGGCCCACTGCAAAATAAGTTGGCATGCAGCGGGATGATCGAATAATCCATGCACGTAAGTCGCTAAAATTTGTTGGTCATTGCTCACCATGCCATCAAGCTTAGTAACTGGCATGGGCTGAGCGGCATATTGTTCAATCGATAACGGCTGAGTTATATTCTCTGTAAGTGAAGACTCACCACAATGGATCTCATAACCACTAAACTCTACCTGCTGGCCTTGTAAACGTAAGTGACCCCTTACTTGAGTTAAGGTTTTACTAGCAGTTAGTACGGTAGTAATCGGTAATAAGCCCAATCCGTCACTGCAACCAACGTTATCTTCAATACCTAAGGGATCATCAATCCACTCACCGAGCATTTGGTAACCGCCACAAATCCCGATGACTTTACCGCCGTAACGTAAATGCTTTTTCAAGGCGAGATCCCAACCTTGCTCGCGCACAAAAGCTAAATCTGCACGCACATTTTTACTGCCAGGCAATATGACTAAATCCGCGGCTGGCCACTCAGATGCTTGAGCCATGCTCTGCATAGTCACATAATGAAAATCAATATGTGGATGTAAACGCAGTGGATCAAAATCGGTATGATTACTGATCCTTGGATACACTAATACCAACACAGACAAACGCTGACTGGCAGATAATGCGGTCGATAGCGTGCTTTGAGGGTTATCAATTAATGCATCTTCAGCGTCTAAATGCAGATCGTGTAAATAAGGTAATACGCCTAATACTGGTTTTTGAGTATAAGCTTCAAGCCAGTCGATACCAGACTGCAACAAGCTGATGTCACCGCGAAAACGATTAATCACAAAGCCTTTTACCCGTGCTTGCTCAGACGGGCTTAATAATGCCAACGTACCAACTAAATGGGCGAACACACCACCTTTGTCAATATCGGCAATAATGATTACTGGGCAATCAGCCTCCTCAGCAAAGCCCATATTGGCAATATCACCTTGGCGTAAATTTATTTCGGCCGGGCTACCCGCACCTTCAGTCACCACCAAGGAATATTGCTGCTGCAGGCGAGTGTAAGATTGCATTACCGCCGCTAATGCCATGGTTTTATAACCTTGGCTCTGAGGTCCGAAAAAGGCCTTAGCTTCTAATGTAGACAAGGCTTTACCGTGAATAATCACTTGCGCGCTCGTATCTGAGCTGGGCTTTAATAACACCGGATTAAAATCGGTATGAGGCGCTAAACCACAAGCAATAGCCTGCAGTGCTTGGGCGCGGCCAATTTCACCACCATCAAGGGTTACGGCGCTGTTTAACGCCATATTTTGCGGCTTAAACGGAGCAACGCTCACGCCTTGACGGGCAAATAAACGACACAGCCCCGCCACTAAGGTGCTTTTACCCGCATCGGAAGTAGTGCCTTGCACCATTAATGCGCCGCAAAGGGGGTCACCTGTTACAGGTGTGGAATGAACTAATGACATTATGCTTTTAAGGGCAATGGCAGGCCTGCAACCACCAAAGTCACTTGGTCAGATATCGCTGCTATCGCTTGATTTAACCAACCAGCTTCATCAACAAAACGGCGGTTGAGCTCGCCCATAGGCACAATACCCGAACCGACTTCATTGCTAACTAACACCACTTCACTTTGCAATGCAGACAAACTGTCGAGCAATAATGACTTTTGCATGGCCCACGAAGCGCCATCATCTAGTAGTAAATGATTGGTAAGTAATAAGGTTAGGCAATCGAGCAAGATCACTTGCTGGGGTTTATCGATTGCCACTAAGGTTTGGGCAATATCATAAGCTTGTTCGTGCAGTATCCAGCCATGGGGGCTGGATACTCTATCTTGTTGGTGTTGGTGAATACGTTGCGACATTTCTGTGTCTAACGCGGTCGCGGTTGCTAAATACACGCATTGATAACCAATCGCTGCGTATTCAGCAACGCATTGCTCAGCAAAGCGACTCTTACCACTGCGCGCACCACCTAACACCAAATGAATCATTAGCTTAACCCAACCGCTAAAATAACTAAGTAACAACATACTTCGCTGATTTGTTGCGCTGCCCCTAACGTATCACCGGTGTAGCCACCAATCTGTTTACGGAAAAAGCCACCAAGCAAAATACGCACTAACCACAAGGTAATAAACAACACAAATGCCGCCACGCCGTTAAGCCATAACAACACAAAAATACCGCTGGCAATCAAAATAAATAAATCGTTTAACTGTTGGTTTTCTGCAATAGGCTTAGATTTGCTGCTATCGTCATCGCGAACATATTGTTCACTAAAAATTAAGCTAGAAGCCACCACTCGACTTAAGGTATGACCTGCTACCAGAGCGCTTACCGCAGCCATAGGGCTGTATAATGCTAGCTCGACTAACAGTTGCCATTTCAGTAATAACACTAACCCCAAGGCTAAAGCACCATAACTGCCTAAGCGCGAATCTTTCATAATCCGCAGCTTATCTTCTACCGTCCAACCACCACCAAAGCCATCAGCGGTGTCGGCTAAGCCGTCTTCATGAAACCCACCAGTCACCAACACACCGGCCACCATCGCCAGTAGAATGGCAATGCTCGCAGGTAAAATTAATTGTGCTAACCAAAATACCAACGCACAAATTAAACCAATCATTAAACCGACCAAACCAAAATACCGACTGGCCTGATTCAGTTTATCGCGATCAATCACCACCCATGATGGAACGGGGATCCGAGTAAAAAAACTCATTGCCACAAAAAACAAATTTAACTGCCGCAACCACTTTATCTCGCCAGACATGTTGTACCCTTAAACCACATTATGAACGCCAGCATCATCGAAACTGGCCATTTGATTGTAAAAATGCACCGCGGCTTGAATTAACGGCAAGGCTAATGCAGCGCCTGTGCCTTCTCCAAGTCTTAATCCCAGCGACAACAAAGGTGTTGCTTGTAGCTGTTGTAACAAAAGCTTGTGTCCTTGCTCTTGCGACTCGTGAGCAAAGATTAAATAGTCTCTTGATTGTGGAGATAATTTTACCGCAACTAATGCTGCAGCAGTAGCGATAAAACCATCAATGACCACTAATATTTTTTGCTCTGCGGCTGCTAAAATAGCCCCAGTCATTTGCACGATTTCAAAGCCCCCCACATGAGCTAAAATAGCCTCTGGAGACACTAAAGTAGGCTGATGCAATGCCAGAGCTTGATTAATTAATTGTGTTTTGGTGACCAAGGTTGCATCGTCAATGCCCGTGCCTCGGCCAACACATTGCTCAACATCAATATTAAGCATTGCTGACATTACCGCCGTCGCGGCAGACGTATTACCTATGCCCATTTCACCTAAGGCAATCAGATTACAGCCGCCTGCAACATGACGCATAACCAGCTGGCGAGCTAACTCAAACCCTTGGGCGACTTTTTCAAGCCCCATAGCAGCACACAAATGCATAGCGTGAGTACCGGCGCCTAAGCGCTGATCGATAACGCTCGTTTGCCCTGTCAGCGGTTGTAATATACCGCAATCAATAATTTCAAGTTCAAAGCCGACCTGGCGACAAAACACGTTAATTGCCGCGCCGCCTTGAACAAAGTTATGCACCATTTGAGTCGTCACTTCGCTTGGCGCAATCGACACGCCATAAGCGGCAATACCATGGTCGGCAGCAAACACTAACATAGTTGGCTTAGTGATTTGCAGCTGTGTACTTAATCGCTGCTGATTGCCATTATATTGCACCCGAGCAACCTGTAATGCCAACGATTCTAGTTGACCTAAAGCCCCTAGCGGTTTGGTTTTTTGATTAATCTTATGCTGGATGATGTCATCAACATCTGGATTAACGGCTTCTATAACAAACATTTCAACTCCAACAACTTGGGCTAATAAATTTCAACATGATGCGCATAGCAATTCTTATAAAAGTTCTTATACCTGTGTCTAAATAATTAGCGCCGTTGGCGTAAAATAAACAAGAAAAACACACTGCCTAACGCTGCTGTAATAATACCAACGGGCAATTCTTGATTAAATAAAACACACCGCGCTATCACATCAATCCACACCATAAATAAGCCACCCAACATCGCGGTTAAGATCATCGGCTGACGCCCAGAAAACAATAACCTAACCGTGTGCGGGATCATTAAACCGACAAAACCAATGCCACCACACGTTGCCACTAGCATTGCCGTAATAAGCGAACACAGTAACAACATACTTAAACGCAATTTAGCGACATTAATTCCTAAGGTATGCGCGGTTTCATCTCCCGCTTGCAACGCCATAATTTGTCGTCTAAAAGTCAACATAATCAATAAACTAACCCCTACCGTTACACTCGGTAACAGTAAGTTAGACCAACTGGCTTTGGCAAAACTGCCTAAACTCCAAAACAGCACTGACGCCGCAGCCTGTGGGGTCGAAAAATACAACAACAAACTGGTCAATGCACCAAACAGAAACGAGGTCGCCACACCGGATAACAACATACGTTCAACTTGGCTACTTCGACCAGGTCCCGACAACATAAACACCACCAACACAGATAAACTGGCGCCGATGAATGCTCCTATCGGAATACTTAATGTCGACCAAGACCACCAAGGTTGTGCGGTAAAGTTTGGCGCTAGGGTAAATACCCCTGAAAACATCTCGGCAAACAAACCCGTTTGACTGAATAACGACACCACCAACACCGCACCAAATGACGCCCCAGAGCTAATGCCAAACAAATACGGGTCAGCTAAAGGATTGCGGGTCACGGTTTGTAATACACTGCCCGCTATAGACAAACCAGCGCCGGCGACAAAGGCCAATAAAATTCTCGGCAAGCGTAATTCAAGCACAATACGTTGAGTTATCTTAACTGCATGCTCACTGCCATCAATCGCACTCGGCATGTCGCCGCCTATTAAGGTATTAAATATCATTAATACGTCATTTAGATGAATATTGGCCGCCCCAAAACTGGCGGCAAAAATCGGAGTAAGCAGTGTAACTACAACCAACAAGCTGAAGTAAACATAGTAGCGACGTTGGGATGCATCAATCATGATCAGGGCCCACTTTGTGGCTGGGTTGGTAACCATAAAAATAACTAATCAGGGGCTTTGCGTGTTGTGGATGAACATTAATGTCGCAGCACACACCGAACACATCACTAATTTGTCGCTCGGTCAGCACTTCAGTTGGAGTGCCTTTAGCAATTAACTGTCCGTGATCGAGTAGTAATAATTTATCGCACATCGCGCTGGCTAAATTTAGATCATGTATCGATGCGATAACGCTAATGCCTAATGATTTAACCAGTTCAAGAATTTGAATTTGATAACGAATATCTAAATGATTAGTGGGTTCATCTAAAATAAGAATATGCGGTTGTTGCACGATAGCGCGGGCAATAAGTGCACGCTGTTTTTCACCACCAGATAACAGTTCATACTGTTGCAGTGCTTGTTGCTGCAAGCCCACTTTGGCTAATGCGCTTAATACACGCTCACGGTCTTGGACGGTATTAGGATCAAACAAACCTTTATGCGGCGTTAACCCCATGGTCACTAACTGCTCGGTGGTCATGTCAAAATAATGCGGCGTATCTTGTTGTACCACCGCAATATTTTGCGCTAGCAACTTAGATGAAAACTCACTGATGGGTTTGGAAAAAATCGCAATATCGCCGCTCGTGGGCACAATGTAACGATACAGGCAACGTAACAAGCTTGACTTACCCGCGCCATTTGGGCCAATTAAGCCTAGCATTTGACCTTTAGGCAGACTGAAATGAATGTCAGCCAAAATCATTTTATTATCGACTTGCCAAAAAAGATGATTTACATCTAATACAGACTCAGACATGCAAGTAACCTCGCCATGTCCAATTAATTAACACATACATCGATTTAATCACTCCCCTAAGTCACCCGCTTAGGTATGGATAATGAGGCGATTCAAAGCTGGTATCTGACTTATGCACCAATACTTAATTGATCCATTTACAGTTGCGGGTACAGTTTGGGCTTATCCCAATTCCCAATACCTTGAAAGGCACTACTTTTTAAACTATCGTGTTGAAGATAATCATCTTAACGACATGATGTTAATACAATAAATAGTAAGCTAGTCATTTTAACACCATGATATTGAGACTATAACGACGATGACAGTAACGCCATAACACGACTCTGGTGGTTCTCAATTCTTAGGCCAATGTAAGGTAAAGCTCACTTTAGCGGCTTTAGTATCTTTTATTGGCAGCTGAAAACGATCAATATTATCAACATCGTCAGGCCAATACACATCGAGCACCATAATAGCAGCATAGGGGATCGCTAGGTTAGCGAATAATCCGCTACATTGGCCAGTATTGAGTACATATCCGACTAAACAGCGCATTACGCCACCATGAGTCACCACTAACGCATGGGGACAATCGTCACCATTAGGCTTTTGTTGAGCACTATCTGTCTGCGCAAAAGAGCTCCACAGAGCATCAACAACGGTCATTAAGCCAGCTTCCACTCGTGCGGCAAAATCGGTTACCGACTCAGCCTTGTCTGGTGTATTTTGTGCCAGCCAAGGGTTATCCCAATAAGCATCAAATTGTTGTGGGTTTTGCTGATAAATAGCATCAAATGATTGCCCATCCCAGACACCAAAATCAATTTCTTGTAGTGAAGATAAAGTGGTTAACGGTAACGATAGTTGCTGTGCTAAAGCTTGGCTAAATAACTGACAACGCAACAACGGCGAACTAAATACATGACTAATCGGATATTGCTGCTCGATAAAAGCTTGCTGCATTTGCGTCAGACCAATATCGGTAAGCTTCACATCGGTGCGGCCGCGAAATATCCCTCCACCTTCACACTCACCATGGCGCATTAATATTATCTTGGCTCGCTTCATTGACATAAACCTTAGTTAGAGAGTCATAAACATTTATCAAACAGTGCCTTGCACTGCTAACACAGAGCAAATGTACCCTCAATTTAATTAACTATTCTGATGTTAACTTACTTATCCAGCTATCGAGTAAATCAAATTAAATCAAATTGCGCCTCATTGAGCTTAAATCAGCCTTGCTCTAGCGGTAAAAATTCGCGTACTATGGACGTCTATACGTTTATATGTCCAAAATACTATCTTAACAGGTCAGCATATAAAAGGTCATCATTATGAGCAATAGCTCTGATCTACAGTAGCAACCAAAAATTGCCTGTAGTAGCTGTAATAAACAATGATGTTATCGCCCTACTCTGGTAAAAATAAGGGTATGCTTATCTCAATTAAGGTATCAAGCAACATAGTGATAAAAAGGTAACTGTTATGGCGAAATCGACTTCTTACAGTCAAACACTTGAACAACTTAATGCATTGTTAGCGCAGCGTATTGTGATTTTAGATGGCGCCATGGGCACCATGATCCAAGACTACAAGTTGGAAGAAGAAGATTATCGTGGCGAGCGTTTTAAAGATTGGCATTGCGATGTTAAAGGCAACAATGACTTATTAGTACTCAGCCAAGCGCAAATTATTAAAGATATTCATACCCAGTACCTGTTAAACGGTGCCGACATTATTGAAACCAACACCTTTAATGCCACCACCATCGCCATGGCCGATTACGATATGCAGTCTCTGGCCGCCGAAATTAACCTAGCCGGAGCCCAAATTGCCCGCCAAGCAGCCGACGAAGTGGCTGCGCAAACAGGTTTGCCACGTTATGTTGCCGGCGTATTAGGCCCAACTAACCGCACCTGCTCTATCAGTCCAGACGTTAACGACCCTGGGTTTCGTAATGTCAGTTTCGACCAATTAGTCGACGCTTATGTCGAATCCACCAGCGCCTTAATTGAAGGCGGCGCCGATATCATTTTAGTTGAAACCATTTTTGATACCTTAAACGCCAAAGCCGCTCTATTTGCGATTGAAAAAGTATTCGATCAACTCGGCGATCGCCTACCTGTTATGATCTCAGGCACCATTACCGACGCCTCAGGCCGAACCTTAACAGGGCAAACCACAGAAGCCTTTTATAACTCTTTACGCCATATCAAGCCGTTATCGATTGGCCTTAACTGTGCCCTTGGTCCTAAAGAGCTGCGCCCGTACGTTGAAGAATTATCGCGTATTGCCGAGTGTTATGTTTCCGCCCACCCAAATGCGGGCTTACCTAACGAATTTGGTGGCTACGATGAAACCCCAGAAGAAATGGCCGAAGTCATTAATCAATGGGCTCAAGAAGGCATGCTCAACATTGTCGGCGGCTGTTGTGGTAGTACACCCGCTCATATCAGCGCCATTCGTGAAGCGGTACTCAGACACGAACCCAGACAGATCCCAGATCTGCCCGTGGCTTGTCGTTTATCGGGCCTAGAGCCTTTGACCATAGATAAAAATTCGTTATTTGTTAACGTCGGCGAGCGCGCCAACGTGACCGGTTCAGCTAAGTTTTTACGCTTAATTAAAGAAGAAAAGTTTGAAGAAGCCTTAGATGTCGTGCGTGAGCAGGTTGAAAATGGCGCACAAATTATCGACGTCAACATGGACGAAGGGATGCTCGATGGCGTCGCGTCTATGGCGAAGTTTTTAAACTTAATCGCCTCTGAGCCCGACATCTCTCGCGTACCAATCATGATTGACTCATCAAAATGGGAAGTGATTGAAGCCGGTCTTAAATGCGTCCAAGGTAAGTCGATTGTTAACTCGATTTCGATGAAAGAAGGTGAAGCCAAATTTATCGAACAAGCCACCTTAGTCAAACGCTACGGCGCTGCTGCCATTGTAATGGCCTTTGACGAAGAGGGCCAAGCTGACACTCGTGAACGTAAAACTCAAATCTGTACTCGTGCTTATCGCATTTTGGTCGATGTTGTCGGCTTTCCTCCAGAAGATATTATTTTTGATCCCAACATCTTTGCTATTGCCACCGGTATTGATGAACACGACAATTATGCTGTCGACTTTATCGAAGCCATTAAAGACATCAAAGCCACCTTGCCACACGCGATGATCTCCGGCGGTGTGTCTAACGTGTCATTCTCATTCCGCGGTAACAACCCAGTGCGCGAAGCCATTCACGCGGTGTTTTTATACCATGCCATTCAAGCGGGTATGGACATGGGTATTGTTAACGCAGGTCAGTTAGCCATATACGATGACATTGATCCTGAGCTAAAAAAACGGGTTGAAAACGTAGTTCAAAACTTACCTTGCCCAGTAGCCGACTCAAGTAACACTGAACAACTGCTCGACATCGCTGAAAGCTTTAGAGGCGATGGCTCACAAGTGGCTAAAAAAGAAGATTTAGCCTGGCGCAGTTGGCCAGTATCGCAGCGTTTGTCGCACGCATTGGTTAAAGGTATTACTGAATTTATTGACGAAGACACTGAAGCTGCCCGCCAAGAAGCTGTGCGTCCACTGGACGTGATTGAAGGGCCATTAATGGACGGCATGAACGTGGTCGGCGACTTATTTGGCGCAGGCAAAATGTTCTTACCACAAGTAGTTAAATCGGCTCGGGTAATGAAAAAAGCCGTCGCTTACCTTAATCCTTATATCGAATTGGAAAAGGTTGCTGGCCAGTCAAACGGGCGAATTTTAATGGTCACCGTAAAAGGTGATGTGCATGACATAGGTAAAAATATCGTCGGTGTGGTTCTCGCCTGCAACGGCTACGAAGTGGTCGATCTTGGGGTAATGGTATCGGTCGATAAAATTCTCGATGCAGTAAAAGAGCATAATATCGACATCATCGGCATGTCAGGTTTAATCACTCCAAGTTTAGATGAAATGGTGCACAACGTGAAAACCTTCCACCGTGAAGGCTTAACCATCCCTGCAATTATCGGTGGTGCAACCTGCTCTAAAATTCATACTGCAGTAAAAATAGCACCGCATTATCCACATGGCGCCATTTACATTGCCGATGCATCTCGTGCTGTGCCTATGGTGTCAAAACTGATTAATAACGCCACTCGCCAGGCGACCATCGACGAGGCTTACGCCGAATACGACATGATGCGTGAAAAACGTTTGTCGCAAACTAAGCGTAAAACCATCGTATCGATTGAAGCGGCGCGTGATAATCGTTGTCAACACGACTGGGAAAACTACACCCCGTTTACGCCTAATGTATTAGGCCGCCAAGTATTTGATGACTACCCGCTAGAAGATCTAGTCGAACGTATCGACTGGACGCCGTTCTTTAGAAGCTGGGAACTGCACGGTCATTACCCTGAAATTTTAAAAGACAAAGTCGTTGGTGAAGAAGCCGTTAAATTATTTGCCGATGGCCAAGCCATGTTGAAGCAAATTATTGCTGAAAAGTGGCTTACCGCCAAAGCAGTAATCGGTTTATTCCCAGCGAATACCGTTAATCACGACGACATTGAGCTATACACTGATGAAAGCCGCAGCACATTAGAAATGACCACCCATCATTTGCGGATGCAGCTTGAGCGCGTGGGTAACGACAACTTCTGTTTGTCTGACTTTGTTGCACCAAAAGATTCAGGCGTTGCCGACTACATGGGCGGTTTTGCGGTGACGACGGGGCACGGTATTGATGAACATGTTGCCCGTTTTGAAGCCAATCACGATGACTACAATGCGATTATGCTCAAATGTTTAGCAGACCGTTTAGCCGAAGCCTTTGCCGAGCGCATGCACGAACGTGTTCGTAAAGAATTTTGGGGTTATGCCGCGGATGAAGTGCTCGATAACGAAGCGTTAATTCGCGAACGTTATAAAGGCATTCGTCCAGCGCCAGGTTACCCAGCATGCCCAGACCACACTGAAAAAGGTTTGTTGTGGGATTTGCTCAAACCCGATGAGACTATCGATTTAAATATTACCGAAAGCTTTGCCATGTACCCAACAGCTGCAGTTTCAGGCTGGTACTTTGCCCATCCCAAATCACGCTATTTTGGCGTAACTAATATTGGTAAAGATCAGGTAGAAGACTACGCTAAGCGTAAAGGCATGACCTTGGAAGAGACAGAGAAGTGGCTAGCGCCAGTATTGGACTATGACCCGGAGTAGACTGCCACAGAATAGAGAGTGACCGAGAGTAAAGAGTAATTCTGATTAGAGTGACCTTGAATAGATAATGATCCTGAGTAATTAGGATCATTAATTCTTTTGCAGCCTAATAACCGAGGGAATCGCCAGGTCCCACCCTTACACAGGTCAAATCAAACGTCGTTCCGGCAATGCTTTTGAGCCGGAATCCAGCCCTTTGTTTTATTAAACTCTACGGCCTGTGGCTACCGAGGTCGAAGCGCTTCACAAATAGCAAATTAACATCGTAAGGTTCCCCCTTGCATAGGTCGAAAAAGGCTCAATGGTCCCCCCCCTCTTTTCTATTTACAGAAGAATTCCCCCCTGTCGTTCCGGCAACATTTTCCCTATTGACTAAAAACAAAAGAGGCGAAAAAAGTTACGTTTAAAATAACTACAGCTTTTAACCTCATTTAAATCCGGCCTCAGCTCTTCTTACAATGAAGAGTGAAAATGCTAACGCTTTCTATGAGAATCTGATTTGAATGGATTCACGAAAGGCGTGATGGCATAGGCAATGATATTGCCGACATCATAATGATATTTCGAATATTCAAGTAGGTCAGATGTGCCAGAAAGTCATGTGTGAGCTTCACGCATTCAGTTATAGAGAGTCTTCAACAGACTTAAATAAATGAATCCTGATACAAGTTGAAACAGTAAGATCATCTTCAATTACCAGTAAAAAGTCACCTTGGTAATTCTAACCATTGCTTCATTTGTGATACGAGCACGGCAAATACTTGTTATACTGTAAGTTTTCCTTGTTGGAATACCATTAAAACTACGATTTATTGATAGTTGCTGCCATTATGCTTTAACCAGCCACTTTGATGTTGTCCACGTGGGTCGTGGTGAGTCCAATGAATAACGCCGCCTTTGTTGTTAAATTCATAAACGCCGTAAAACTCGACCGTATCGCCGACATTTAAGTTTTCTATCCGTGGGGCTAAATCAATATTATGGGCAACTAATAGCGTGTTACCGCCGGCAATTTTCAGAATAAATCGTTGGTGGCGACTGCCTTTCAGATCGTCAGCAAGTATTTTTACCACATACCCTGAACCACCAACTTGAAGGTTACTTAGCTTATTATCAATAGCATTTTGCAACACGCTATCACTGTCAGCGGTATAACCAGCATAAACGTTTTGTACAATTTGAGTGGTTGAAACCTTTCGATCTAAAAAGCTAAATAATGCGAGGCCAAATAAGCAGATAACTAAGATTTTTTTCATGTTTATCAAATCCTTTTAAACAACAATCAAAATAAAGCTAAGCAAAAACGCGATAGTTTATCGCGTTTTTAATGAGTAATCTAACGTCCACAATCTATTTAATCGACTCTAGCCATTGGTTAAATGATGATGCAGGCATAGCGCCCGATTGCTGTGCAACAGCTTTGCCTTGTTTAAATACCATCAAGGTTGGAATAGAGCGAATATTGAATTGGGCAGCGAGAGCTTGTTGCTCTTCGGTGTTGAGTTTGCCGAAACGAAATTTGGGTTCCCATTTTTTAGCTGCTTGAGTAAATACTGGGGCAAAGTTTTTACACGGACCACACCAGCTAGCCCAAAAGTCGACCACCAGTGGCAGTTCTGATTTATTAGCATGGTGACTAAAATTTGCGGCAGTTAGTGTTATCGGCTCACCCACAAATAGGCTCTGTTTGCACTTTCCACAAGTGGGTTGTTGTTCAAGACGTTCTTCAGGGACGCGATTTAAGGTATCGCAATGGGGACAGGCTATTATCATGATTAGACCTCATCAACTTCATTATTGAGACTATTAAATCATAAACCTAGATGGTGTGTTAAACGAATAATCGTTTTAATTTATTATATTATGGCCTACTGCCACCAACGTCGTGGCGCTTCGCCCACACCAGAATTTACAAACTTCGTTTGAACTAAGATCGCAAGGTTCCACCCTGCACGGGCCAAAAGGGGATCAACAGCAATCCCCTCTTGGATCACCCCTGCCGTTCCGGCAACATTTTCGCTATTTAACCAAACAACAGCAGCGAAAAAATTGCGACGGAAATAGCTCTAGCTTTGGACTTCATTTGCAGCCTGCTTCGGCCTTATTTGAAAATGCTAACGCTTCCGATGGTACATCCTGTACCGCGAAAGCTAGCCTGACGTCCTGTCAGGCTCATGCTATTTTCTACAACGGCCTCAAGAGAAAAGTTTGCTAAACTCAGTATTTATTCTATTAGCCTGTAAGTGTTAAAATACTCATCCCAACATTTTTCCCATCCAGTTGATAATGAGAACCTATTTCCATTTTTTAATTCGTGGATCTTTAACCAAGACTCACTTTTGACAATCTCATTATCACGAAGAGCACGTGAAATGTTATTTGATTTTTTGTGTGAATCGATGCCCGCAACATAATGGTTAAATACATGAGTTATTTCAGAGCCACTGCTTTGAGTATGTCCGAGTTTTAACCTTAAAATCAATCCTACAAATATTATTGGAATATAAACAGTTTCTTTAACTTTTAACTTGTTAAAATCGACACCGATGTTATCTAAAAAACTTATATCAATTTCATTATCAGGCTTTTTTCTGATTCCATTATGTTTCGTTTGCAAATATATATCATCAGTCGATTGAACTAGAGGCAAGTGCCCTGTTTTTTTATACTCATTTATATCTAATATAGAGCTATTCAAACTTCGGTAATCAATTAAAGGAATTTCAATATATTCACCTTCTTCATATATCATTCCTTTAGGCTCATCTTTTGTTGATAGCAGGTCTGCATAACAACCGTAATCTAGAACATAAAGGTTAAATCTCTTACCTTTTTGATTTTTTGCTGTTACACCCTGTTTTACAAGGTGAATAATTCTAGAATCATATAAGAACTCGATTAAATCCTCTTTAACGTCCGCTCTTACTAAAAAACCTCGAGTCGACTTTTCAGCAATTACCTTATTAATGATCCAGTCTAATAAATGGATTGCTTCCTCACAAGAATTTATATCTTTACTTTTATTAGTTGTATACCATTTTCTTGCTGCAGTTCTAATTGAAAAAATTGATAATCTATTACGGCCTGAGTGCATAGCCGCTTCTGAAATGATATGAATTGCATCTCTTGGTATCCCTTCTGAAGCCCTAACAAACTCTTCAAAAACTGAATTTGATGTAAATATTTGTTTTATAAACTTATTACTTTCTACAGGACAATAATTACTTTCATCTAATGCTAAACAATGTTTATGAATTAATTCTTTGAAAAACTCTATAGATTTAGTTTTATCCGTATCAAAAACCATAAACTCATCTAAATTTATTGAAGTTGATGCATCCGCTGATAATTCTAAACCGATTGATTCATTATCATTTACCATTCGAAATCTAGATCTGTGTTCTATTGAGGCAATTTTTATTGTCAAGGTAGGTATTGAGAAAAGGATTTTTTTGATGGATTCAGCTAGAAATGGTTGAAGATCTTGAGGGACTTCACTCCATTCATCCAAAAGTATCCACAGTTTATTACTAGGGAGCAATTGTATGATATTTTTGATACTCTTTGAAATAGCACCAAAGTGCAGTTTCAATTTCTCTTTACCTGATGTTGTATTTTTATTCGACACAATTTGACTATTTTTCTCTTGTTTGCTTCCTTTAACATTAAACAAAGGTACAGATGAAATCGATCCACTTAATTGCTGATTATTTTCTGAGGATTCTCCATTAGATCGCTCTATCGCGACAGTTCCATCTATTGAAATATTTGTTGATAGGTCTAGCAGGTTATCTAAATAAGGGGCAGCTAAAGATAAGTCACAAATATCATTTCCAGAAATTTGCTCAATGAGAGATGTATGAATTTCACAAAGCAGATCAGAAAGTAATCTCGTTGCTCGTTCACTTAATGGAATATTTGTATCTGCGTAAATTCCACCAGTGGAGCCTAAACATCTCATATCAGCTTGAATTACAATCTCATTTTTTTCTTCTAAAGAATTTTTGAGAAAAAGTAATAAATGAGTCTTCCCCGTTCCTCTTCTGCCATAAATTATCTGGTTTTCTTCAGTTTTTAAGATAGTAAATACGTGACCAAGGTGAACAAATGATTTAACTAAATAATCACTACTTTTCCTTTCCGCCCTTTTGGATATTTGAAGTAATAACTCATTAATACTGTTCAACTTTCCCCCTTTACTCACTTAGATAGCACTATATTTAAACATGCATTAAATGATGATTTTACTGTCATGTATGATTATCACTAAAGCCATATAATTCTACAAGAAAACATTAGCATTCGATAAATAAAAGTAGATGCATAGCTTTAAAAAATAGTCGTATGATTATGTTTCTTCGGCTGAATGTAATTTTTCGTCCTTGTTAAATATTAAAGATAACTGCTCTATATACTTATGTCTATTTACAATTCATATATATTAATTAGTTAAGTAAAATCTGAAATTATTAATCACCGTTATACCGAATTTAAAGTACTACTAAAGTTAAAAAAGCCGCATAAAAAGATTAGAAATCTTCCAAGCGGCTTTATTTATACTTAGTTTTTACAACCATTTTTGTCGCAAGTTACTCGTTCTGATGATTGAACCCAATGATCCGAGTTTGTCTTTGTATTTGTGCCGCATCCAGTATTACCACCTTTGCTTCCTTGATGGACAACTCCAGTAGGTGTGTGTTTTACAGCCATAGAAATTTCCTTTTTATAAAAGTAAAACAAATTAAAACAGTTTTTCAACGATAAGATTGCAACACTAGAAAGATTATTCTCAGTAAAAATAGAAACATCGTCCTGATGTTGGTGATGCTAACAGCTGAACGCGGTTAGTCTTCATCCTTGTTGATGTCTCAACATAACGGGTCTAGGCATACCTGTCTATTAAAAACACACTAGTAATCACTTAATAAAACTAAGGTCTTATAATCCATGCTCAGAATGTCTATTGCATTGAGGTCGTTGAAGACTCTTTATAAAAGAATGCGTGAGCCTGACAGGACGTCAGGCTAGCTTTCGCGGTACAGGATGTACCATCGGAAGCGTTAGTATTTTCGAATAAGGCCGAGGCTAACTAAAAATAAAGTTAAAAGCTGGATCTACCCCATGGCGACCTTTTCGCAGCTGTTGCTTTGTAAATAGCGAAAATGTTGCGGGGCGGCTGGGAGATCCAAGAGGGAACAGCCGTTGGTTTCCTCTTGGTCTGGTGTGGGCGAAGCGCCACGACGTTAGTGGCCGCAGGCCATAATAAGAAAAAATTGACTCAAACTGTTCAACAACAGTATTTAAACCTTAAGTCGCCACATCTCAAAAGCTTCTTGGCAAAGCTGCTCTCTAAACTTAGGGTGGGCGATATCAATCAGTGCTCGGGCTCGCTCGCGTAACGATTTACCGCGTAAATAAGCGGTTCCATACTCGGTGACAATATAATGCACATGCGCACGAGTGGTTACTACGCCAGCCCCTGGCGATAATACTGTGCTAATTCGTGACACAGTGCCATTAGCTGCTGTGCTGGGTAATGCAATGACAGATCGGCCTCCTTCAGATAATCCTGCCCCTCGGATAAAGTCCATCTGGCCGCCTACGCCTGAATAAATTTGTGTCCCTAATGAATCAGCACACACTTGGCCTGAAATATCGACCTGTAACGCTGAGTTTATTGCCATCACATTGGGGTTTTTACGGATAATAGCCGTGTCATTAACCTGCTCAATATCCATGAATATGACCGAAGAGTTGTCATCTACAAAATCATAAAGTCGTTGGCTACCCAATGCAAAGCCTGTCACAGTCTTGCCGGGATGAACTTTCTTACGACTATTGTTTATCACTCCAAGTTCAATCAGATTAAGCACCCCATCAGAGAAAAGCTCTGTGTGTACGCCCAAATCTTTATGTGCGGTTAAACATGCCAGCACAGCATCAGGGATCGCACCTATGCCCATCTGTAGGCAAGCACCATCACCTACCAGTTTTGCCACATGTTGGCCGATGGCCAGGCTGATTGCATCGCTTGGAGCGAATAAATGTTGTGGTAACGGCATGCTCTGCTCATACACAGCGGCCAGCTTATTATAATGAATAAAGCCATCACCATGAGTACGAGGCATCATAGGATTAATATGAGCAATGATTTTAGCCGCCATTTGACAAGCCGCTAGCGTTGCCTCGACCGATATGCCTAAAGAACAGATACCGTGTTTATCCGGTGGAGACACTTGGATAATGGCAGTATCGATGTGCTGCTCGCCAGAACGAAACAATTTAGGCACTTCAGAAAGAAAAATGGGCACATAATCGGCATCACCTCCTTGTAGCAACGACCGCGTGGGTGATCCGGCAAAGAAGCAACGATGGCGAATATGATCCTTTAAACGGGGATCACTTAGCGACTCGGCCCCCTCGGTATGTAACTGCAATAATGTTAAACCATGCTTTGTTAATGCATGTTTGGCTAACGCATCGAGCAGTAATATGGGGGTTGCCCCCATAGAGTGAGTCCATAAGGTTTCACCATTTTCAATAAATGAAACGGCCTCTAATGCACTGCTACAAATTATTGGTTTCATTAATATTACTCAACATAATGACGCTATTGTGATGTCAGGGCCAAGCTAACGCTTTACATAGTGTTAACGAAGCTAAGGTTTAGCTCAAGCATAGAGTTAAGTAAATGAGACATAGATACATTAGGAATGATCAAATCATTGCTATGGGAGAATTGAGCCTGAAAGTAACATTGAGGACAGTCTCGAACAAGCCACAGAAACAGCATGTGCAGCGATTAAACCATGTCTATTCAGGGGATTAAATGCTGCCTCTTCTGGCAATACATGGTCAAGCTCGCGATCGTAAACTGTTGATACCTTGCCCAAAGACAAAACGGAATTACGGCTCAAAAAAAACCAGTAAGGTGAATTAACAGTAATAAGATGATTTATCGTCACTAAG
>NZ_JACJER010000092.1:0-18762 GCF_014164185.1 Shewanella sp. SG44-6
TCTTGCTTCTCTACCGCCAGCGAATTGAACCTGGTTGATCAAGCAAAGCGAACTTATAGATATTTGCCTACTCTCAGCGGCGTAATCACCGATATCGGCACATATCAAAGACAGGGTAACGAAGAAGATTTGAACCCACAGCTTGCCTGCTTAGTTGAAGGGCATGGTCGGGTATTTATCTATCACGGCGGCTTTGTAGCTTTTGTGGATGACGAGCAAACCTTTATTACCCGAATAGACTGAAAATTATTCAGTAAGTTGAAATCAGCGAATTGGCATCCCTAGCAAGGAATGGGGCAAACCGAAGTTAATAGAATTTGTGATGTTTGGGAGGAAACCTTTATGATTGAAGTGCATGGAAATAGATACGCTGAGTTCGTTGAGCTGAGTGCTTGATTTGGATATGACTCTCAGGAGGATGGTAATATTTATCACTTCGACTTATGTAAAAAGTGTTTTAAAACAGCCACTTTTGCTCTAAAAGAACATAAAACTACCAAATAACTCCTTTGGTTTTCCTTCAACTTAACCCATAGTTCTAGAGGTTTGCACAGTGGATATTAAAAAAATTAAGTTTCTTGCTAAGGAATTACAGAACGCTTTACCGTTTGGTCTCGAAGGGATTGTTACTCCCAAAGAGTACGCCCATGCACTTGCTATAGCTGAAGAACTGACAGACGACTACAAAGACAGCTATGCGATTTTGCTCGATGTGTTGTGGCCTCCCATTCAGCGTTATGAGGATACAGCGCCCGAATTTACTGAATTTAACGAGCGATTTGCTAAATCAGAGGCAGAAGATAAGAAAAGGCAAGTTGAGTTGATCAAATCAAGATTAAACCAACCTGAAATCGACGTTGATATTGATGATCTGTAGTGCTTGCATAATTTTCATTATGTTCAACCATAAACCCTTATATTTACGATGCTTTGCGCCCCATTCAGAATGACTTTGGATCGCTTGTTACTCACTTTGGGGCAGAAATGAGTTGGTGATTAGACTCTGAAAGGCTCAGAACTATGTAAGTTTGTCATTCCATCCTTCACCAAACTCATTTATTCGTTTTTCAAGAGATTCTCTTTTAAGATCCATCCGCTGGAGGGTTGCTGGTGTTGGACATTAGTTTGTACGGGGTGATCCACAAGTATGGTTAACTGCGGGGGAGGGAGCCTGAAATGAAAAAAGCCGCGCTTGGATTTACTATCAACTAAGGCGACTATTAAAAATTAGTGACACCATAAGTAAGGTTTATGTGTCAGAAAGGTGAGTTAAAAGTAGATACTACCTTTTCTCTAAAGCCACCTAAAATTTCAAAAGATGGTGAGGTCGGCCAAGATAGGTTTTGATTGTTCGAAGCGGCTATGAACGAGTGCTTTTGTGCAGCTATGTGTGGAGTACTAAACTTAACAGTATGACTCTCTTGAGATGGGGAACTTGCTCTTATTATTTCACTTTTCCCCTGCTCAACGGAGACCGTAACTGTTTCGGATTCCCTGAATATGACGGGTACATCAGGTATTTCTTCAGCGATGCGATTTGCAAAATCGACAAGCTTTGGTGCTGCAAAAGTGTATAGCCATGCTTCTTGGTTTTTGCTTTTATTTGTCCGTAAAACCCTACCGAGTACTTGCCTAAAATAGAGCTCAGTTTTGACTCTGCTAAGGTGACAACACACCTGTAGACGTGGAATATCTGTACCTTCGCTTATCATACCGACACTGACAATCCAGTTAATTCTACTATTCCTAAACTCATTGATTTTAAGTGAAGGCTGCTCTTCTTTATAGGTAACTATTTCAGCAGTTTGAGCATATTCATTTCTGAGCATATTCAGGATGTATTCAGCATGCTCTATCGATGACGCAACGACAAGTCCTGCAGCATTAGGGTTTTGCAGTCTTATGTCGTCGAGCTTGTTAGTCACCAGCGTTAAGGCATGCCGAATGGCTATATCATTTTTGATGATCGATTGGTAAGTAACTAATGAACCTTTGAATAGAGCATCTAGGCAATTAAACGTCTTAATTTCATTTTCTTCGTCAGTAACCGAAATCCTTTCATTATCGATCAATACAATCTTTGGGCTTCGGCATACACCATCAGCAACAGCTTCCCTTAAACCGTAGATATAATCACACTGTATCTGATTGTCTGGGTCTGTATAACGAGATAAAGCTATCGGTGCTTGATCTGAGCGCCACGGAGTGCCAGTTAACGCTAAAGTGTATTCGGCTTGGCTTTGAATATTCAATAAGATCTCTTCCCCCCATGCATTGGCATCTTCAAGAGAACTGCCTGAGCAATGGTGGATCTCGTCAAATATCACGAGAACCCGATTTTGTTTTAACAATTGCCAGAAATCCTTTTTGAAAGACAGCATGCTTTGATACGTATAAGAGCAACCAACGGCACCTATGACTCCATCGAAACGACATTCCAGCCGTGTCGAGAAAGTATGCTTGATACCTTGCGATATATTTATCGAAGGTGAAAAGCAAAGTACAAAATCTATAAGGTCTTGCTCAAGTAGCTGAGCAGCGACTTCTGAAGCCATAATCGTCTTACCAGCGCCTGGAGTTGCCAAACAAAGGAAGTGTTTACGTTTGGCACTAAAGTGCTCTAGAGCGCAATTGACGCACTCTGATTGCCATTGTCTTAGATGCATTAAGGTTACTTTTGCTGATGAGCGAGAACAGACTTAATCGCTTTGATTTGTCCGAGTAGTTTCGAGCTATTTTCACGGGCTTGTAAATACTGAGATTCAAGATGTGTCTTCATCTCAGGAAAGGATCGATACAACCGCATATATTCTTCTGACTCGCCAATGCTAGTGAGTAAATCAACTTCAGATTCTTTAAGGCGTTTTTCAAGCTGCTGGATAGCAGTGTTAGTACCGACAGTAACTGCTTTGGGTCGATTCAATTTATCTTCAGTTGTACTTTGGCAGATGAAGTTAGTTTTATAAAATAGCTCTGACTTTTGGTACACAACTCTTTTGGAGTTTTTAGTTCCCTTTTTCAGCAGCAACCCCTTCTTAACCAGCCTAAGGATCTGTCTGTAAATATACTTACGAGCTTGAACAAGATCTTGGTTTACTGAGGAGTTGGCTAGATATGTATCCCGTAGCTTTGTCACATGGAAATTGTCAAAGTTCTCATCCTGGAGAATCGTATTTAGCTGAGCGTTAATTTTGATGGATATTTTTGACATTATTTTCTCGTAAGAGGCTCATTATCTCTAGCTCACAGGGCCAGAAGAACTTCATATTAATAATGAGGATTATAATCCGTGGCTTTATAAGCCGCAACTTTAGATAGTCTTTCTCTTTAACGAGATGAAAAATGAAAGACTTAGCTATCAAATTTGGTGCGCAATTACGAGATAAGCGCAAATCTCTAGGGATCTCTCAAGACAAAATGGCGTTATTAGCAGATATAGATCGTAGCTATGCAGGGCGAATTGAGCGCGGAGAAGTAAACATCACCCTCGAAAAAGCCTATCAATTAGCAGAGGTTTTAGGGTGTGATGTAAGAACACTCTTGCCCTAGAGGAGATGCTTGTTAACTCCGTCTAGCCGATTGCAATTTCTACCAAAGTCTTACTCCGGTTTGGTCCCGATGGACAGCTCTAAGCTACTTTTCCCAAGTCTCTACCTACGCGGTCCAAACAAGTGCATTATTGATTTGTTATACTGTTTTCTATGTGAAGTTATTAATAATTTTATTAGGATGGTGATTATTTATGAGTATAAAAGATCTCAGTTCATGTGACCTTCTTCGAAAGCTTGTGATATTTATGAAGGTGACCTCATCCTCGCAGAATCATTGTTTAACAGTGATATTCCAGCACTGGGTAACAAAAAATCAAACAATTTACTTGGGTCTCCAGAGGGGCGTAAATTGGTCAACGAACTACTCAATAAAATGGAGATGGGAGAGTTTTCTTGAATATCAAGCTACCGCTCTAACGCACTTCCCCCCCCCCAAGCTAGTTACCTGGATCAGCGAGCGTTTCATATGCTGTACTAAAATTATACTTTTCTGATCCCTTACACAACATTCAGTTAACTTTGGTGTGTAAGAAGATAGTAAGAAGATCTTTCGACTGGAGTATTATCAATTTTACTTACAAGGTAAATAGGATATTATATTTACAACAATGACTTAGTGGTGATACCTTTGGTGTGTGAATTGAGTATTCTAAACGTTATCGGCTGCTATCGAATAATCGGATGCGAATTAGGAACACTATTAGTATTGCATTCATCAAGTTTAAGGATTGAATAAAAATGAGTACTAATTCGGGTGACCATTTCGATGAAATGAATAAACTCATTGCAGATGTAAATACAAGAGATAAAAATGAAGCTGAAACTAGGCATAAAATTATTGACTTTGTATTGCACGACTTTCTTTCTTGGCCAAAGAATCGAGTCTCGGTTGAAGAATATATCAAGCCAGGTTTCGCCGATTACATTTTAAAAAAAGAAAATAATGAAGACCAGCTCTTTATAGAAGCAAAGAAGGAAGGTATATTTTTCGAACTGCCACTAGCACACAATTCAGGTGAAACTCATTGTTATATTTCAATAAAAAAATTATTGAGCAATAATGATATAAAAGCTGCTATGCAACAAGTGCGAACATATTGTTTTGATACTGGATGTGAGTTCGGATGTATTACTAATGGACATGAATGGATTTTTTTTAAAATATTTGAAAAAGGAAAGCGTTGGGAAGATCTAAAAGCATTCGTTATAAGGTCGCTATCATTTTTTATTAATGATTATACTAAATCTATAAACGCATTATCCTTTAGCGCAATTTTTGATAATTCGTCACTTTCTCCCTTGTTGTCTAGCTCACAACCTAAAGATAGAAATATATTTTATCCTAAAGATAAAATTTTAACTTATTCACATCCAATTAATTCAAATAGATTAGCATCAACTCTAAGGCCTATTGCTAACCATTACTTTGGTATTATTTCAGATGATGATACAGATTTCATGGATAAATGTTATGTATCTGAGCGTGAATATAAAACTACTTATGATGGTTTACATAGTTTAATACAAGATTCCTTAACTCCTTATTTTCAAGAATATGGTGTATCGCAACTTATTGATACAGGTAAAGGTGGGAATTTAGGTGGGCGATTAACTAAAAACCTTAAAAAAGGAAGGAAAGGTGAAGTCTTAGTTCTTTTTGGTGGAAAAGGATCTGGAAAATCGACTTTTATCAAACGACTGTTACACCATACTCCTCCTCGATGGTTAAAAGACCATTCAATAATATCAATAGTTGATCTTCTAAAGATTCCTGAGGATAAAGAAACTATAAGAACTTATATTTGGAAGAGGTTAGTCGAAACTTTAGATACCGAAAATATCTTAAATTCAGAACGTAATATAATTATAGAAAAATTATTTAATGATCGTTATGAAATTGCACTGAAGCAGAATTTAAGCGGTTTGCAGCATAATTCTGAATCATTCAACTTAAAATTGAATGATTTAATATCTCAATGGAAAACTGATTATTTATATTGTGCTAGCAGATTAGTAAACTACTGGGGGGAGCAGGGAAAAGGTGCGATAGTTGTTGTTGATAATACCGATCAATATTCTACTGATATTCAAGACTTTTGTTTTACATCAGCACAAGAGATATCTAACGTACTTACCTGTGTGTCTTTGATATCAATGAGAGAGGAACGATTTTATGATTCAAAAATTCACGGTGTTTTAGATGCATTTCAAAACTCTGGTTTTCATATTAGTTCGCCTAGTCCAGCTGAAGTATTTAAGAAAAGACTTTCTTATACAATATCTCTATTAACCGACCCAAATCGAAGAGAGATGATAATTGGAGATATTAATAATGATATTGTTAAGGATTGTCAGGTTTATTTACAAATCTTATGTAATGAATTCGCTGATCAAGGATCACCTTTAACTAATTTTATAAGTGCTTGTGCCCATGGTGATACAAGATTATCGCTAGATTTATTCAGGAGTTTCTTACTTTCGGGTTATACAAATGTCGATGAAATGATTGCTGCTGGTAGATGGAACTTTCAAATACATCAAGTATTAAAACCAGTTATGATACCAACTAGATACTTTTATGATGAGAAGCTTAGCGATATACCCAATATTTATCAATTACGCTCTAATAGGCATTCATCACATTTCACTGCATTACGTATATTAAGAAAACTATCTAAGGGGACTGATAGCTCGACACCTTCATATCATTCTATAGCCACACTTAAATCGTATTTTTCAGAAACCTTTAACATGATTGATGACTTCGAAAAAAATGTAGATTTATTACTTAAACATGGATTTATTGAATCTAACAATAGACTCGATTCGTATTCAAACAATGTTGATAGTATAAAAATTACAAGCTATGGTTTATATATGACCAATGATTTGGCACATTATTTTACTTATTTAGATTTGATATGTACCGATACTGGGGTATTTACTGAAAAAACTTGCAACTACCTTACAGAAGCAGCAAGAAGAGAATATAGCCTATTCACTCGAAGTGAACGAATAGAACGAGTCAAAGTTAGATTAGAGCGTGTTGAAGAGTTCATTAAATATTTGGAAATAGAGGAATTCAGAGAGAAATCGAGCTTTAATTTAGATATGCCGCATAATGAGATGTTTAGCTTTAAAGCTATGGAAGAGTTTAATTCCGAAAAAACAAGGGTATTAAAAAGCGCAAGGAAGCAAACAAATAAGCAAACAAATGGCAGGAAGCGTGTAAAATAGCAGGGTGATAAAGTGAACATTTTCGAATAAGACCGAATAAGACCGAAGAACACCGAAACGCAGTCAAAAGCTAGGTTCAACCACGTCTCGAAATTATCGCTTTTCAGATAATTTTGATGTGGCGGCTGTGAGATCCAAGAGGGATCAGCCGTTGGTTTCCTCTTGGTCTGGTGTGGGCGAAGCGCCACGACGTTGGTGGCCGCAGGCCATAAGTAAATAAGCACAAAAGTACAGACACCTGGATCCTGGCTCAAAAGCACTGCCGGGACGACGAGAAAGTAGTTTCAAAGTTCTGTCCAGAAATAAGCTATATAAACTCAAAAATAGCGGCCAGTTTTGTTGGCCATTATAGTACATGAACTTATTAAGCAGAAAAAAGAAGCTCATGTACTAAATCAATTGCTAAAATTTAGTACATATAGAGTTATGGTTTATAAAGACAATCTCTTTCCAGCTCTCGTTGCCGTTTTGGCCACAACGTATAAACCACTTCCGCTGCTTCTCGCATAGCGCACCTTGCGTGGATTCACATATACTGACTCCCTAGCACTTATCCGACTTGTGGTTATCAGGAAGAGCGTCCTCTTACGATTCTGTTCCCGTCTAATGGACTTCGTTACATTGTCAGACTCGCTTATTTATTCAGAGTCTTAGGGTCATCTGGTGATACAGATGATTCACTCTTATTGTGGTGAACAACGCTTTATACGACTTCACGTCGCACGAGCAGAAACGAGTTACGAACCTACCCCACTTACACTTTGAGCATGAGAATGCGTTATTTGATTGACGTCACAACTGAATTTTCATCTAGTAATTCTTGTTGTAGATCAAACACCCTGAAACGGAGCCTAGCATTTTCAGCCTCTAACAGCTTTCTGGCTTCAATTGCATTATCTCTCTGAGTCCTATACTTGTCTTTCAATTCATTGGCTTTTTTCAACTGTTGTTTTAACCTATCAAGCTCAGGTAAAGGGACATCTAGTTCAATATCTAAACCTGTCGTCATCGCCTTGTCGCGGCTGAGGTTGTATTCATCGATAACAGGTTTGGCGTAGGTCACGAACTCTTTGAACTTATGGACATAGCTATTGCCAAGTTGGGCTTCATTATTGATTCGGTTTAATGTGATCTTGCCCGTAGCCTTAACATGAAGCGGCTTACCATCTAATAAGCGCTGAAATGCATTGACGAGTAACCCCTCGGCCTTGCCGGTGGCCTTATGCTCTACTTTCATGACCATATCGCCTTTATATCATCATTGAAGCTATCGAATGGGATGCTATGTTTGACCAATGTTGGCTCAATAGACACAATCTTCTTTTTTCTGGCATCAAGAATTAGTTCATTGGCATAATCCCCCATGTCATTTATTGCCCTGAACGAAGCGATTAGGTTGTCCCGCTCTCTCGACAGCCTTTTGCCTGCTTTATCAGTGATAACCTTATGCTCGCAGGGGGCTTCAACAATATCCATCAGGGAGCAAAGGCGTTCACAATTACGGTTGGTACAGTAGCCACCTGTAGGAAGTAATACAATGGATTTGTCACCAGACCTTACCAAAGCGAGCAACTCGCTTCGGGACATAACTATTTCTTCACCCTGTGCTAGTCGCTCTGCTTTATTTTGGGCTATACGCTCGCCTTCTGCACCGCTTAAGGTGTCGGATACATTGTAAATCTCATCCCATGCGTCCACAGCAGATGTTTCTATGGCTTCATTAAACTCACTCATTAACTGAGTATCCATCAACAGTTGACTGGTACGAGCCAGTTCGGAATAATTAGCGTACCAGTTGGACATATTGATATTGCGGTGTTTAAGCTGGTATTTGACTGTGAGTATGTTGCCCAGACGGTTTTTCACCATAAAGACCACAAAACTCCGTCGTAAATCATGTGGACTAAGTTTTGGTAAACCGCCTCCGACTTTTAAGCTCCCTGCGCGTTCAGGATTTAACAGGTCAAACTCTTCAACGTCCTCTGTGGTCGCATTAATGTTGAACTCTTTCATATTAAATCCATCATCAGCCCTGTAAATATGGAATTTTAGCGACGTTTTATTTATGAGTGCTTCACTGTCATAAGGGATATCAGAAGAAACGAAGGCGCTCTCAAGGTCTTGTCGCTTAGCATCATATTTGTCTTTGGTTAACAGACCGTTTTGATAACCGTTAGCCAGTCGCTTTAACGAATACCTTCTAGCGGCTTGCGTGGCATCAAAAGCTAGCTCCAGTGCCAGCTTTGCAATAGGAGCGGTATTCCACGTCATACAAATTCTTTCGCCCTTGTTCCCTTTTGTAGAAACCCCTGAGACCTTGGGCACAGCAGCCAGTGAATCGTCATAGCTCTCTTTATTCATAGAGAGCAGCTCTTCCTTTCGGGCGGCGGAGAATAAACCCACACAGATAAAGCACATCCTGAGTAATGTACCTAACCAGACTCCGCTCCTGTGAAATGAGAAATTAGGAATGGCTTTTCGTTCAGGCCACTGACTTGTTATGCGAGACATCCTGTTTCTGAGTGAGTTCATTTGCATATGGCTTAGGGCACTCACACCTAGTTCTTTAAGCTTAGCGTTGAACATTTCATCTTGATAGGTGTAGAGCTTCTCCATGGCCGCTGAAATTTGGTGGCGATAGGGATGATAGGTTTCCACAAACTCAACAACAGTTTTTAAAATACTGACATGAATAGCTTCAGGAAATGCGATGGCTTGACCGTTACCAGCATCAGGTTGAGCCCACTGGATATAGTCTCGCTTATAGACATAGCGCGATACAAGGCCCGCTTTAAGCATTGCATTAATAACTGAGGCAAGATTTTTGCACGTACCTTTATTGCCAACCCCATGTAATGTTTGTGTGCACTTTTTCCATTCTCGTTCGCTTGAAAGCAAGCTGAACTCACTTTTTCCCCAGCGTGTTGCGAGTATATTTAACTGAGACTTACTTCCGATTAACGAGTTAACTGGTGCATGTGAACCAGAGCTTGAATTCTTCTTTTGCCACTGCATCAGCGCATAGAGGTAAGACTGAATATCGAGGCGGTATTTCTCAGCAATACGCCCAAAAAAGATTATTTTCTTGTTCTGGTTCAGAGCGTGAAAATCCCACTCTACATCAAGTACTCGTGACACTCCGTTCCCGTCAGAGTCAAACGTCACATACGGATTTTCAGCGAGTTCTTGGCGAAGCTGTATAAGCTGTTCAGACATAAAATTATCCCTTAAAAAAATTGGCTTGCGCTAGCTCTGTCTTGGTAAAGTGGGTGGTAATCTCCGTCATCAACTTTTTGTTTTGCTTGAGCGTAGTTTTTAGGTGCTTTTTGTTTCAGCCTGATAAGGACTTTTTTCAACATGCCTTCCACCACGAAATACTCATTCTTAGGCGCAGAATTACTTGCCACCATTTCTTTGAGGTCTTCAACTTTCTCCAAAAATGACAGCATCAACCAGATATCATTTTCTGACGCCACTAATTTATGGCTGTCACAATCAAAGCAAGCAAGAAAATCCGTACAACGACCCGTATCTTTGGAAAAATCAATGCCCAACAGCTTCATACGCCTTGTCTCAGCAACGAGCTTCTCTGGTGTTGCCCCCGCGCACTTGATACCACTGGGCGTTGTCATTAATGGTTGCTCTTTGCTTTCACTGTGACGTAATTTCTTATAATCATAATCTGATAAAATATCGCTGCGCATCGCTTTGGCATCCTCGATGGCTTTACCAATATCCTCGCCCTTGGCAACAGCGCTTAACGCGCCAAACGTGGCATTGAGGTTATTATCATGGTCTGCTTTGACACCACTAGAGTACCGTTTGGCGACAACATTCACGCTATTATTCAGCCCCTGTGACACAAGGAATATATCTTCAGTAACTCGCATCAGCACATCAGATTTTGTTGCCCTGAATCGGCTTACAGTAACCGTTAACCCCATTATTTTCTCAAGTTGTGTATTGATATAGCTAAGATTTGTACCATGGGTGCCGAATGTCCAAACCTCACCACTAGCACTAAAGAAAGGGCAAAGCGGTATCTCATTTGAAATCGGGATACCCAGTGATAGGTACATCAATTTAGACGTTTTTAGCCATCGGATGATCAGTTCTTTAGTTCGCAGGCTAAAGCCCGCGCTATTATCCAAATCCTTATAGCCTGCCCTGAACTTTTCACCGTCAAAAACAAACCGCCCACTGCCAATACTTTTAAATGAAACATCCTTATGCCGCACGTTAGCGAGCACTGACTTGTTCATGCCTGTCAGCATTGAGAACACGAAAAACCAATTGCGTGATGCTTGATTATAAAAAACCTGTCGATGAAGTCGCTCAAGTGGAAGTGGGCTGTCCTTTATTGTTCCAGGCACGGGTATCATGCACTTCTTGAAGCCGTTTTTCTTCTGTGCGGTTAGCGGTGGTGTCCATTCTTTGCTCTTCGCTTGTTCAGAAAAAAGCTCTTCATCAAAGAACGGATGAATATCTAGCAACTCGTTTTTCTCAATTGCTTCTTCAAAGGCCAGTGCCCCCCTAACCAATATCTTGGATAATGGTTTCAGCTCTGTTTCCATATGGAACGCTTTATTCGCAGCAGGAGAGCTACTTACAACGTCTGGTAGCACCTTAACGTCAGCTTCTCGATTCCACAGCTTTAATAACACAGACAAGCCGTCTTTAATCCGTATTACTGCCGATACCTGCATACCTTTTTCGCGTAATTTATTGAAGTGCTTAATGCTATCAGTCATGACTGCACTACTGAAAAGGTCACCGTTATAACCAATTCCGTCAAGATACCGGAAGTAACTAACAAGCCCAGAAAAATAGTGCTGCTTCGTCACTTTGTGAGGTAAGAGGCTTAGCCTTTGGTAAATTTCCCTGACGATATCATCCCGATTTGCTAACACCTCATTCCCTGACCTTATTTGCTTTACTGTCGGGACGTTACGGTAGCGCAGGCGATAAAAGCAAGATTTTATTCCATTACCAGTGTCTAAAACCATATCTTCAAAGCGAAGTGGGATAATTAGTACGCGGGTCTTCTCTATCGCAATTTTGGTACGCTTACGTCCCTGTATCATAATAATGAACCCTCTAAATCATCAAAAGCGCCAATATAGTCCAGTACGTCCTCGTAGATTTCATCGGCAGAGGGCATATCTTGTGCTATTTTCAGGTACTCAATCGTCGTCGCTCTATCTTCATGACCAAGAAGCGCACAGACCCTGTCTAATGCCTCATCTGGTGTGATTGAGAGGTTGCCATAGTCATCCTTTTTATTTAAAAGGTGTCGAAAGATATTCACGGCAAACGTTGAGCGTAAATTATGTAGAGAGCCAGTAATAGGGGTCTCAAGACCTTGGGTTAGGTTTGCAGTGTTACGGACTTCAACCCAGCGGCCAGTAAAGTCTTGTAGCCGCGTAAACATGGGTTTCCCTGACTGGGTAATAAACAGGTACTCAAGCTCGGGGTTAATCGCATCGTCACCTTCAAAAAGGTGTGTATTACCCGCCTCAGTCTGCTCTTTGCACCAAGCTTTGAATTTCTCAAGGCGCTTTTTATACCTGTCAGATTGCGAGTAATCGTAAAGTATCTTCATTAATGTGGCGGGGATTATGGTGACGCGACTTTTATTCTTTTCTGCACAGCCCTCAGCCGTCTTTGTGAGTGATTGGTATTTATCACCAACGCCCAAATCCATCACAGGCCTTTTGAAGATCTCTTTGCCGTCCCGAATCATGGTTTCAGGGTTAACTATCTGCCCTAAATGAAGGCTCGCAGCTTCTTCTCTACGCAACCCAGTATTACGGCAAATCATTGGGTGCAGGCAAAACTCAACTGGCAGTGAGTGCAATTTATAGTTGTCACCATGACGAACCACCCTGCGGGACTTCATTAATATGTTTTGCAGGATGTTCCATTCACTATTAGTAAACGGCTTTAGGTCACGGCGCAGGTTGCTGAGGTTTGTGCCACCGCTGCGAGATGACTTGGAAAACTTAATACGCATATCCGTTGTCTGCACCTGCTTACGCTGATAAGCCTTCATGCTGGATGCGGATGCTTCGAAATGGATGTTCACTGTCTCAAACTGAAAGGGGGGGTTGTTAAAGCGGATGCCTTGGCGAAGGCAGTGTTTATAGAGACCAACGACACTGCTCATATATTGCCTAGCCGTCGTTTTAGCCAATTCACCATCAATAGCGAGCTGCTTTATCCCATCCCGATATTGGTAGGTCAACCGTTCCTGCTTGTTACGAGGAAAGACACTCCATTCTGGACGGGGATCATCATAGAGAGAGTTATAGTCCTCTTCATCGTATTCGGCATCCCACTCTGCCTGTTTGTCCAATACAAAGGCGAAGTAATGGGCAAGCCCCTGCGCATCTGTGCCTAGTTCAAGCACGCCGTTATCAATTGCTTTTGACAACAAGAACTCATTGACCATATCTAATGGCTGGTAGCTAATAAGGTTGTCTTTGTCGTCATACCCAGCGATATAGAGTAAGGGGAGTTTCTTGATTAGGAACGCATTGCCGTTGGCACGGTATGTAACCTGAGGTTCGCCATTCTCATCAATGGATACCAATGGTCTCTCGTAAACGAAGTTAGGGATAGGTGAAATTTCTACCTCTTTTCGTATGACCTTTTTCTGACTTTCATCGTTACCTGACATACTAAACCTCACACTGTGCATGCAACCAGCACATACAGCATTATCAGCTTTTAAAGTTATTTGTGAGGATTTAGTCTATCAGGTAAGTATTGAGCAAAAATGACCGCTGCAGCACTAGCTCTTAATGCATCAACAACTACTTCCCTAGGATATATTGGTGCTGCATCTATGGTCCCAGAGAACAATTTTTTCACTTCTAACACATTGTGTTGTGTATCTAAATACAAAACCCAAAACTCTTCATGTTTAAGTGGAAACATATAAGCTGATAGGTAGCTTTGAGCTGAGTTTGCATCTGTGATTTTTCCACGAGTACTTAGTTTAGATTTTGCTTCAACACCGATAACATTAACAAGTTCATCGAAAGCACCGGAACCAGTAACTGTGTAAACACCGTTAGTTTCATTAATTTCAAACATAGCGAACTCCAAAAAGTACAGAAAGTACAAAAAAGACCACTATCCCTATTGGGATGAATGGTCCCAAAGGGTTAATTGAAAATATTAAGTTATGACAACCGTGCAATGACTTGATTCATTACATCGGCCATTAAGTGATTTTTAGTTTTAACAAACCAATCATACCAACCGATATAGTCATCAAATGACAATACATTTTGTTCAAATATAGAGGTATTAAGCCTTGGAGTATTAAGTAATTGAGATACTTTTTCTCTAAGAGCTTTATCATTGCAAAATGAAGTTAACCGAAACGGAGGGGTCATAATTAATTCTACGGCTTTGGCTGCTTCAATTTGAGAAAGATTCCCAGTGCATGTAATTAAAAAGAAACTATTACATCCTCTATTGGTTAAATAGGTGACCAGGCTAGGGTTAAATCCTCTGTATAAAGGCACCAACTCTGTCCCATTTTCACGTACTATCCAAATAAAATCACAACCAAGCTTTTCATCAAAGACCAACTCATCTTGTTTTAAATCATATTCATGAAAACTACTATATGAGTTATTACTTTTTATGATTTGCGCCATAACTTTTAAAACTTCTTCTTTGTTAAACATAATCGAACTCCAAAATGAATAAAAAAGAAGCCAAAACTTTCCCTAAAGGGGTAAGCATTGGCCCCTTTAAGGATAAAATAATTAATTATCTAATTTAACTGTGTGAGTTTTTTCTTTATTCTAGATAAAGTAAATTTCCCACTCCATGTTAAATTAGTTTCTAAAGATACAGCTTGCCTTATTAGATTTCGATTTGACTTACCAGAGGTTTCTAAATGTTCACGGGTGTGAAATTGTTCCACTGTTAGTAAAAATTCTAAATCTGTAATAGCTTGCTTTAAGTTTGTTTCCAACCTTTTACGTTGTATTAATCTTACGCCAAGCCAGTATGAAACCAGAGATGGAATCGCGGAAGCTGTTACAATTGAAAGGGCTTTAATAACTTCAATCAATACGTTTTGTTCCATGATTACCTCTAATATTCTATAATGACCGTTGACGTAGCAATTGAAATACAGGGTAAAACCTCATTAGTTTTTAACTCACAAATAGGTTGCTGAGTTAATTTAATGGTTCCTGAAACAAGTCTACATTTACATTGACCACAAAAACCGCTACGACATTCATAGTGATGATTAGGCAAGAAATCTTTTAACGCTATACCGTTTGGTACAATCGCTTTCATAACAAACTCCGAATAAAAAAGCCGCATAGTCCCAAAATGGGAAACAAGGCCCAAATTGGTTAATTAGCAACACTAATGTTCGATGAAGAGTTAATTTTGGTAGACCAAGTTAAAACTTCAAATGAATTTGACTCTGTTACAGTAGGTTTAAGTAAAGTGTTATTAATACAAAATTCAATTAAATCATGTTGATCTAAATCTAATTCACATTTAACAACACGCTTACTAGAAATAAATTCCCCCCAAGAAAGCATAGCTTCTAACCAAATGTCATCATCCGTTTGGGTAGCATCTAAATTTAACTCTTCTCTAGAAAGTTCATTTACTTCATTAGATGAATCATTAATATCGAACAAAGTTAATATGTAATGATTAGTGCAGCCTTTAGATAATGGGGTATAACCTATGTCAGTTAATGCTAATGCATATTTTCTACCATAATTATTACCCCAAGATTCTAATATTTTTGTATGTTTCATATATAACCCTTAAATTAAAAATTGAATTAAAATTAAAGGGTTATACCAAAAAGGGTATTTCCCTTTAAGGAATTAAGATCATAACGCTGATAATTGTCGAATCGTTACGCGATTAAGCGCCCAGAATGTCATAACATGTGTTATCGAGCTTTAATATAAAATTAAAGCCTGGGTTAAACATCTAAAGTATTGGCTGAAGGAAATGCCATATGGCAAGGATCAGGGGCAATAAATTAGATGGTGAAGAAACTTTCCATCTAAGCCTACTCAGAGAATAGACTTAGATGGAAGCCTCGCTTTGGAGGCGTTCCTGCTATAATCCTTCAAACTCAACTATTACTCGATTAGGCGTTAACCTAGGGGTTTTTGTAACAACATAACCCAGAGCACCTTTAACCATCCCGCTTAATAAATAAGCCTCACCTATATCATCTTCAAGTAAAGACCATAGATTTTCGACGGGTGAAGTGCTAACCAAATTTGATAGCTCATCAAATAAATAATCTTTATCATCGATAACTAAACCATAATCAAAACATTTCTCATTTTGAATAGGTTTAAATTGACTCAGAAAAAAATCTTCATCTAATAGAGATTGAGGAATTGTTTGAAAATTTTCCAAACAAATTTTGTTGTGCGTACCTTCAATATTCATTTTATTGCTCCATACAGAGCAAGAAGGTTCGCCCAAGAGGGACAAAGCCCCCTTGCAGTAATTACTTGTGAATGTTTATCAACAAATAATCGGAAGGATCATTTGTTGATAAACACTCACAAGGTAAAGAAAGTGCCTAAGCACCTCTTTACTCTTATGGTATTTTTCATTTTCTAACATCAATAGCAGCTGAAGCCTTAAAACGAAAAGCTCGAGTACCAAGTTCATTTAATACATCTAACCAATCTACACCCTTAGAACCTTCAGGAATATCAAGTGGAGGCAACAAGACCTCGCAATCAATTCCCTCACTAATAAGTCGCTTCATCAGTTTCATTGCACTATCTTCACCTGGCTTAACACCTTTATCGTTAGCTTTATCTTTGTCAGCATAAATCTTGACTTGGGTTATACCTTTCGGAATGACAACTTGTTCTAGCAGAGTATTGCTATAACAAGCCCATGTCGGCAATCCAGTTGCTTCGCGAACAGCAAGACTAGTTTCTACTCCTTCAGCAAGTGCTAAGCATCCAAACGGACCAGCCTCATCATGATAGATGGTTGGTTCATCCAAACGTATAGCTCCACCTCTCATATCACCTGTAGGTGCCATGATCTTCTTACACACATCCACTGGAGCTTTACCTTCACCATTAAGGTTTAAATAAATTCTATGGAATGAAATAGGTTTGCCTTCCGCATTATGATAAATCGGCAACATTGCTGGCCAATATGTCTTAACTGGAGACGAATCTTTTCCTTTCGTGTAATGAAGAGCTTTGCTGATACCACGTATTGACGGCGGCAATAAATCAGGATTTAGGCCTCTATAAGCTAGGTACCTACATACTTCCTGACTATTCTTACCCTCAACTGATGCTTTATGCATACTTCGCAAAAAGCTTTTTCTCTTTTTGATATCATCATCACTAAGAGAAAAGTCACGTTTTTTAGGTATAGTTTCAAGCTTAACGTTAGAAACGTATTGCCATCCACCACTGTAGAGTTCGACAACCTTATCTACTGCTTGCATCTTTGTTAGGCGATAAATGTAGGCAACTACATCAATCGCATCCATGTACCCAGTTCCATTTAAGTAACAATCACCATTAGTCTTAACCCGAAACACTGTAGTACCACTTCCAGTTACTGGATCTGGTACTTGTGAAGGCATAGACTTTAGTGCCGCACTCATTTCTGGAATTCGCCCATATAGAACAAATGGGTCAACCATATTTTTTACTGCAATGATTTTTTCACTAGCACTCATATCACGTAAGTTCATAACATTTCCTTTTGAATTAATAGGGGATCATCAAAGAACCCGAAGAGATCCTTTGAAGATCCCCCACAAAGTCCTTCTTCAACCTAATGTGTCGAAAAAGATGTTTGAGGCAAACGGACATAAGAGCCTGAAATAAATCGAGGCTCTGTATTTGGACTAACCAAATATCTAACAGTAATAACTGTGTTATCGGGTAAAACCTTTATTACTGTTTTTATATCAAATAGTTTTTTAGTCATAACTCACTCCAAAATAAAAAAAAGGAGTTACAACAATCCCTTTAAGGAGTGTTGTAACTCCCTAAAGGGTTTTAAAATTAAATAAACTGCTTTAATTGTTCTCTAAAGTTCTTAGGGAGTTCTGCAGCATTGCTAATTAATATTTGCTTAACATCATCAAACCCCAACATTCGTGAAACTTGAATTCCTATCGCAATGATATGGATATTCATAAATTTCGCCATTTCGACTGCATGCTTGATTTGGTGGGGATCTGAATCACCATCTGTTATTACAAATAAAACTCGCTTTTCTTCTTTCCGCAAGGCCAACCGGTTAAGGCTAGTTACCATTGCATCACCAGTATAAGTATTACCTAACAGTGGCCAATTAAAATTAGCTTGTGAAGGTTTCTGGTCAAATGTTTTAACTGATTGAACAACACCTTTGTCACCATATATCAATAACTCTGTTGATATTCCGGCAATAGGGTCCAAAGCATGGATCAACCCATAACTAGCGGTTGCAGCATTAACACATTTAATTCCATGCATCGAGTTCGACATATCCGTCAAAATTGAGACAGCCAAATTCGCTTTTCTACGGCGAGCTTCAGTTTTAAAAACCTGACGTTCACCTAAAGATGCAGCAATGATGGAATCACAGTCAATACTATCTCCATACTCATTCATACCAATTTTGACACGATTACGCTGCTGCTGAAGAGCTCTTAACGGGGCTTTTAATGCCATGGTTATATTTCTACCATAGGCAACATTGACTAAATTAACGGGCTGAGAACGCACAGGGGTTACAACACTTGTATCCCAATTGTTCAGCTCTCGTGCAATCAATACATCACCAGGAGTCTTATCAGTTTCATCAAGTAAAGCACCTCTATCAAAATCTCCACCTTTAAGCTCTAAAGAGGGGGATTTGCTAGCAAACTTATAGTTTGACTGATTAGCATCGCTTGAATCGCCAGAGCTATCTGAATCATCCGAATCGCCTG
>NZ_JACJER010000093.1:0-18235 GCF_014164185.1 Shewanella sp. SG44-6
CTATTGAGTAGTTCACCGCTAGTTTCCAGTGCAACTATGGTGTTGGCAAAAGTGGCTTTATCATTATTATTAGCAATCATCAGTACTTGTTGATAATGCTCTTTAATACCTTGCTCAAGTGCTGGCTGAAAATGCTCATCTTTAATGATGTTAAAATCGGGGGCTTGATATTGCAATGTGCTAGCAACAAATAAAGGATTTGCGGATAGTGGACTAACCTGTAATTGTTGCTTGTTGTCCGCTTCTGATGCTGATTGGCATCCCGTGAGAAACAGGGTGGTTGAAAGTGTACCTGCAACGGCTAGCGCGATAAGATTGATTTTCATATAACAACGACTTCCTTCTTTTAATATTTGTTATTTTTCATAGTAAACAACTCATTGAATACGTTATCGACTAGTTTATTATTTGTGGCTTAAGTCAGGCTGAAATAATCAACATTGGTGGGTAAAACATAAAAAACCTAATAAAAGTCTGTAAATTTAGCCAGTTTGGTCTGTAAAACTTCACTTTTTGTAAGCGGGAAATTGAATAAAAATATGATGTTATTTGAAAATATCATATTGATGTTTTTTAGACTTAATTAAGTTAACACCAGATAAAAACCTGTTACTTGTATCGGCAATCAACCAACTGAAGCGGGTTTATTTTAGTTTGCCGTGGTTGGTTTATGAGATTATTAACACAAAGTATTAAATAAAAACGCTATGCCAAACTGGCTAAACTCCTTGTTATGAACAATCCTTATAACACATGAGATGCATGGTTAGATGAACTCACCGCTTTACTGATTCGATAAATCAAAGCTCGTGACTAAATAAGGATACACATAGTGAAAATAGGTAAATACTTAAGAGTAAACAACCTGTTTTTAACCGGTATATTGATGTCGACAAATACCCTAGCCGTGACATTGAACATACTAGAATGGGAAGGCTATATCAGCCCATTTAAAGAAGATTTTGTGGTCTATGCTAAATCTAAGGGGATGGAAGTTGAACTAAATATTATGGATCCCTATATCACAGATCCTGAACTTATCTTCAACAAACTGCGAGCCAGAGCCGCAGATGTGACTACCCCAACACACAATTACTACAAGATGAATAAAAACAGGTTACTTCTGGTATTACAACCCATAGATTTTAGTCGCCTGAGTCATTACCCCAAAGTACTAAATTCATTAAGAAACAGTCAATACGATGAATTTAAAGGCAAAAAATATTCAGTTCCTTTACTTGGAGGCTCATATGGCCTGGCTTACAATGCAGCAAAGCGAGATGAGCCAAAATCCTGGGAAGAATTGTGGCAACCGGAAAATAAAGCTAAATTTGCTATCACAGGCGATCAATTTGAAGCCAACATCTATACCACGCTACTGGTTTTAGGTTACCCACCAGAATCTTTCTACGACATAGATGCCATAGAGTTTGATAAGCCTAAAGTGCAAGCTAAACTGACGAGCCTAGTCCAAAATGCAGACTCATTTTGGAACGGTATGGCTGATGTAGAGCGCATGAAAGATCTAGAATTGGCCACCACATATTGGTTTGGGGTAGCAGCTGCCAATAAAAGCGGACAAAACTGGAAACTAGCAACCCCTAAGGAAGGCCAAACTGTGTGGCTAGATACTTTAGCTATAGGAAGGCATGTTAAAGGTGAAAAGCTAGATGCGGCCTATTTACTAATCGACTTTATGATCAGCGAACCAGTGCAAAAACGCATATTAGAAATGTATGGTTCTATTATTGTAAATGGTGCTACGGCTAAGTTACTCGACCCACAATTAGTTAAAGATGCCAGAGTCGGAGATGAGACATTTTTCTCTGAGCAATATTTATGGCGCCCTCTAAGCTCAAGAACCCGTAATACCTATAAGCAAATGTGGAATAAGGCCATGGATAAATAAAGCCTCCGCAATGCTCCCAAAAGAGTTTACACCCAAGACTCTCGCGTTAAATATTAAATTAATCATTCTGTTTCAATTGGTTAGTTTCACAAGCTAAAATCAACCCTGCAATTGCTAACTGAAACTGGCTTTATTCCTGAATTAAAAAGTCAATTTTTTAATCATAAAAATATGAGTTAACCATTACAACCGCTTAAAAACACTTATCAGATTTAACTTCCATGATAATAATACGCTTTTGGATCAGTAAAATAACGGTAGTTTGTGAGACAGTGCTATTTCGCACTGCCTCTCTACTTGCTGTCGCGGTTAAAATGTAATCAGTTTAAATACTAAAGTGATGGTTTAGTGTGTTATTACAGATAGATTTATGCTGCCTACTTTGCTACTCGTTGTGCTGCACTGTCGAACCCGCGTAGGAACTATTGCGGCTTATCAACTGGCGCTGGGATCGGTGCCCCAGCGCGTCAGGTTTACTGAATTTGCCACGGCAAACAGTAAACTCAGTTGGTAGAGACGCACTGGGCCAAGTAAGGCGCCGTTCGGCTCGCTGGGTGAGCGGCCACTGCATGGGGCGTGCCGGCGACCACTATGCAGCCGCCCTTGTCACCGCCTTCAGGGCCAATGTCGATAACCCAGTCGGCGGCGGCAACTACGTCCATATCGTGTTCCACCACAATCACGGTATTGCCAGCATCGACGAGGCGGTTGAGCTGAGCGAGCAGTAATAGCACGTCGGCAGGATGCAGCCCGGTTGTGGGCTCGTCGAGAATGTACAGCGTATGGCCGCGGCGTGCCCGCTGCAGCTCGGTCGCGAGCTTGATGCGCTGCGCCTCGCCTCCGGAAAGCTCGGTGGCGGGTTGACCGAGTCGCAGGTAGCCGAGCCCAACCTCACTAAGGGTCTTAAGACTGCGCAATGCCGAGGGCACATCGGCGAGAAACACCATTGCCGCATCCACGGTAAGCCCAAGCACCTCGGCTATATTCTTGTTACAGTACGTCACCTCGAGTGTCTCAGGATTATATCGCGTGCCGTCGCAGTCGGAACAGGGCATATAACTACCTGGTAAAAAAAGCAGACCGACCGCCACAAATCCCTCGCCAAGGCAGGTCTCGCAGCGGCCGCCCGCCACGTTGAACGAGAACCGGCTGGCGCCGAAGTTTCGGCTTCGAGCCTCGGGGGTCGCGGCGAATGTGGTACGCACGGCATCGAACAGGCCTGTATAGGTGGCGAGGTTGGAACGCGGTGTGCGACCGATCGGTTTCTGGTCAACGCGCACCAGTCGATCGATCAGATCCGCCCCAGTGATCGTCTCAACCGTGGTGATTTCAACGGGTTTAGGCTCGGGTTGATCATCCTTCTCGCCGTTCATCGAGGCTGTGGATGCGATCCCGGTACTGGGGTCTAGATCTGGATGAAGGTACAAGCCTACAGTCTGGGCGAGCACCTGACTCACTAGGGTGGACTTGCCAGAGCCCGATACACCTGTAACCGCGGTCAGTATGCCGAGCGGAAACTTGGCATCAAGGCCGCGTAGGTTATGGCGGGTTATCCCCGTCAGGCCAAGCCAGCCGAGCGGATGTCGTTGCTCGCGTGCCGCCGGAACTGGGCGCTCGCTTGCAAAGAGAAATTTTCGCGTGATCGAGGCGGGTACATCTTTGAGTCCCGCCGTCGGTCCACTGTAAATGACTACTCCGCCCTGCTCTCCCGCATGTGGGCCGACGTCGATGACCCAGTCAGCGCGGCGCACCACGTCCATATTGTGTTCCACGATAAAAACTGAGTTACCGCTAGATTTGAGCTCCTCAAGTACGGCAAGGAGCGGCTCGGCATCTGCTGGGTGTAGCCCAGCGGAGGGTTCGTCGAGTACGTAGATCACGCCGAAGAGCCCAGAGCGCAGCTGGGTGGCAATGCGCAGCCGCTGCATTTCACCAGGAGAGAGCGTGGGTGTTGCGCGGCCTAGACTGAGGTATCCGAGGCCGAGATCGAGCAGCACATCGAGGCGGCGAGTAAGATCCTTGGTGATAGTTTCACCAGGGGTATTGCTGGCCGCCGGACGGTCAAGCACACGGCGGAGCTCGGTGAGCGACAAGCTGTTAAGCTCGGCTATGGTGCGGCCGTTGAAGGTAACCGCGAGAGCTTCGCTGCGCAGTCCGCTGCCCGCGCATGTTAGGCATGGCCCTGATTCAACATATTTCAATACACGGTTACGCACAGAGGTGCTTTTTGAATCGGCGAGCGTGTGCATCACATAACTCTGCGCGCTCCAGAATTTTCCCTTGTAAGGTCGAGGCCTTTCCCGCTCCGGCATGATGTCGACCACGGGTTGTTCCTCGGTGAACAAGATCCAATCGCGATCGGCGCGGGACAGCTGTTCCCAAGGTTTATCCACGTCATAGCCGAGCGCTGTGAGAATGTCACGCAGGTTCTTACCCTGCCACGCCCCAGGCCAAGCCGTGACGGCACCTTCGCGAATACTCAGTGAAGGGTCGAGCACCAGCGATGCCTCTGTGACTGTGTGCGCGGTTCCAAGTCCCTGACATTTAGGGCATGCGCCCATGGCGGTGTTGGGTGAGAAGGAGTCTGACTCGAGGCGCAAAGCCCCATCAGGATAGACTCCTGTTCGAGAATAAAGCATCCTCAGGGAATTCGAGAGGGTGGTAACTGTGCCTACACTTGAGCGTGAGTTGGGTGTTCCTCGGCGCTGTTGCAGTGCGACGGCTGGCGGTAATCCAGTAATTTCATCCACCTGAGGCGAATGGCCTTGCTGGATCAGGCGCCGGGCGTACGGCGCGACGGACTCGAAGAAACGTCGCTGGGCCTCAGCGAAAATGGTGCCAAAGGCGAGCGAGGATTTGCCGGAGCCGGACACCCCAGTAAAGGCGACTATCGAGTCCCGGGGTAGATCCACGTCGACGTTCTGCAGGTTATTCTCTCGGGCGCCCCGCACGCGCACAAACCCCGTGGGTATGGAGTGGGAAACGGATGTTGCTGTCGGGGTGTGGCTACTGAAAGTGTCAACTGGCAAATGATGGCTGCCGCTATTCTTTGCTTTATTCATGCTTAAAGACCCCTTAGGTTAATTCTTGTCTAGATATGCAGGATATGATGGGACGTGCAGAATATGATTGCCTCTACTGGCATTAATGTGGAATTCTCAGCCTAAATTGCCATTTATTTCATGGCTCAAAAATAACAATAATCAACCCATAAATGGCCTAGCATACTCAGTCAGGATGAACAGAACTCATGACATGCTCTTAACCGAGAGCATAAGATCACTATCTCCATCAAAATATTCCAGCTATTTTTAAGATAACACATAACGCCTTTCGTTTTTGAGTTGCCAACACCTGCGCTCATTTTATAAACGCACAGATTCAACCGAGTGATTTAAAATATGTGCGCTCAATGGCTAAAAAATGACACATTAGCTAAAACCAAGACAACAGAAAAGCTTGATATCGATCAAGTAGAAAATAGTTTGTGGAATTCAGAAGTGATTGTATACGCACACAACCCGCGCTGGCAATTTTACAGCGCCTTGTCGTCGTTTTCGGTCTAAATGTTGTAATGTCTTTTAATATGGGCAAAGCCCCCTACTTCTTCTTTGAATAACGCGCCAAACTCTATTGTGATTTTTAAGCAGTTTTCAGCAGTAATATTCAATCTAGTAAAAATAAATGGCGCTATGCTTATCCGCCAGTATTTCAGGTTGTCAGCATCAACTCTAATTACTACATCTAGAAATATTTGACTATGCCAGCCATTTTCTAGATAACAACATAGATGGATGACCATGTTTATAACAAACAAGAATTAGTGGGATTAAAGTCCTATCTATTTATTCAATATGGCAAAGATATAGCAATCTTAAAACTATGAATCTTGGATTTAAATGTTATAAATACAAAAAAGCCCCATCATTGCTGATGAGGCTTCCCCGTTAAATGTGGCGGAGGGATAGCTTGCTTGTAATAAAGAGGAACCCTGGGTTTAAATCTCTATCTTTTGCCCAAACAAAAAGGCCTTATCTTTCGATAAGGCCTTTTCATTGAATGTGGCGGAGGGATAGGGATTTGAACCCAGACTCTCGAATTAAATAGTTAAAATAGTCGTTTAAATTCATTTTGTTGCAGAATTTTACATCATCAGATTCTGCAATTGCTAAGTAAGATTGACTTTATTCCTGAAGTTGAAAAAAGTCAATAATTATGAACTGATTTCATTAGGTTCAGATTTCACTGTTAAGCCCGCGACTTTATAAATATCAGGGCAGTAAAACCACTTCTAGCGGTAAATGCGCGCATAAAAAGCAACGATAAGAGTGAGAATGCTGTACAGGAAACTAAGGCCAAAAAGCCTTCGGTGAGCAGAGTATTATCTTGACTCACCGGGAGCGTCCATATATGGCCATGTTTAATGTCTATGTTTAATTTCTTACCGCCAGTTGGTCGTCTTAATTATTTTCAGTTAATGGATTAACCCTTAATCTTGATAATTTACTTATATTACCGAAAACCCCACTCTTTGAAGGTTTTTTTTGGCTATAAATACCAATTACTTGAACAGCCTTTTGATTAAGACTTTCTTTAGCAAAGTCAAATACTTCTTTATCTACAACAACCTTTATTCTATCAAAAGAATTCTTATTCCCTCGGCTAATATCAACTGGATATAAATAGACTGAGTATTTACCATCATCAAAGTCACCCCAAACTTCTAACCATCCTTGAATCTGTATTTTTTTGCCATCCAAAACAGTCTCATTCGCAGCCAAAGTGTAGAAATTGACATCTTCATAATCAATTTCCTTTGTTGCTAACGTGTTGTTTGAAAAAATAATAAAATATACACATATTGAAAAAGACAACAATTTCATTATTAGCATTTTGTTCCACATATATTGACCTCTGCACCCTTAGAATATTTTTGTAAAACATATGATTTGAGTAAATAATTGTTCGCTCTAGACAAATACGCTGCTCTTGAATCAATCTGGTCTGCCCAGTCTGTATCAGCACCTATAGTAAAAGGTGCCGGATCAGGTCCGTGAGAATGCCATCTTCCAGATATATTTAATTTGGGATTGTTAACTGAACCTGATAAATCTACTTGGTTTCTCATATGAGAGGTCACAACAATACCCAAATAATACTTATCAACAAGCTCTTCTCCCGTCCAATAGGAGTTCTTAAATATTTCAGCTCCAATTTCTGTGTCATAATATATTGCTAATGAATTTACATTATTATGATACCATGCGGCAGCATCGTCTCTTCGTTCAAATCCACCATTTTTATTAACAACACCAGCTATAATATTCAATGCTTTCAACTTAGCTTTCAACTTATCTTCAAGCTCATTTCGCTCTTTAGGGTAAGTATTAGATTCTCTTGGACTGTGAGTTCCTTGAACATTTTTTTCTTGTTCATGGGTATCACTAGCCCCTTCATCTTCATGTTTCTTTGAGCCATTACCCGTAGATTTTTCTTCGTTTTTCTCGCCATTTGAAGTTGATTTTTTAAGCGCTTTCATCGCTTTATTATATTGCATCTCCTCAACTGTTTTACGGAAGGAATACATGTCTCCCATGAACTCGTTTGTGGCCCAAGCAGATGCATTACCACCTCGAACAGCACTATACCCGGTCGGATCTGTCCCTCTCATCGGGTTATTCAAAATATACGAATACGGATTAGCGCTCTGGCTATTCTCTGGGAACTGTAAAAACGGGTCAACACTTAAAAAACGGCCGATGTTGAAATCATAAATCCGCCCGTTCATGTGAATGAGCTCTTGATCAATCAAATGCTCATGGTCGGTGTAGCCCTTAGTGACACCTTGCCAATTAGTACCAGATAATAATGTATTACCAGATGCGATGTCCCTTGGACGACCAAATACATCATAACCACGGTGCTGCAGTACAGCTCCGGTTTTGGCATCCATCAAGGTATCGACACTGCCTAAGTGGTCGCGCAGTACATGCTGGAACGGTGATTGATTATCTAAGCTGCCCACATGGGCTTTCATCTTAATAGTGTGGTCACCAATGTAGGTTTTATCTACCGTACTGCTTAGGGTCACTTCACGCTCAAAACTGCCCACATAATACGTGGTCGATACCACACTACCGTTTTGCTGCTTAACCTGTTTATAGCGGTTACCATTCGCATCGTAACTGAATATACTTTTTACATTATTGCTGTCTACCGTTAACGGCTTGTTTTGGTCGTTATAGCTTAACGTTACGCCATCACCGGTGAGCCGGTTACCGTTATTGTCATAGGTGAAGCTTGGGTGCGATTGCGCTCAGCTGTGTTTGGCTTTTGGGGTTCAAAGGGGCTCCCCTTGCCCGAGTTTATCTCCCATCTTTTTGGAACAAAAAGTGGGAGATAAACGTACCGGGTTTCGCTGTAATCCTCTTTTCAAGAGGATTGGTTTTTGCTTCGCAGTCATCGACTGCGGGTCTATTTTTTCGCACTCTATTAGTGCGGTTTTTAAACAAATTAAGCCATTTAAAAACGGATAAAACTACATTATGAAAGTAGATGTCTGAGTTCACAACATCATAAAATTCAATCGCATCCAGCTGAACCTCAAACCTTGTCATCTACAGCATTTTCTGGATAGGATGCAATAAAAAACCGCCACATTTGACGGTTAACAATTTAGTGTCCAGTTCGATATGAGCAATGTCGTAGAGTGAAAATCATTATCTTAGTTGCAACTTTAGATTATCTTCAGCATCATAATTTCTATCCATATCTTCCTTATCTAGTGTTTTCACCACTGATTCATCTTTTAGTTCAATTGCTAATTTCTTAAATGCAGGCTTTAAAATGTCAGGAAGATAATTGGAAAATCGATACAAGATTGGACTTAAGTATTTTTCAGCAAGTTCGATTCTTTTCGAACTTGTAAAAAAGTCCCTGAAAGCCATGCTGCGAAGCATTTCATAGATAACCTTCGCAACATTTTCTTCTCGCCCTTCAATTTCCGATAACACCTTATTATTTTGTATAATTGTTGATTCTTGTTCTACTATTATTTGTTTATTTTCGTGTACTAGGTTAACCACATTGATGTGTTCTGTTTGTGTTTTTTTAAGTAGCCTATCAGAATAAGTCTGTTCTATTTTTGTTTTTTCGAGCAACTTATCTGCAGACAACTGTTCTGCTTTTGTAGATTCGAGTTTAATTTTTGCTTTTTCAGCCTCTTCAAGTACTCGCATTGCATGTTGATAATCGCGGCTGGATTTTGCTTGTCGGCTTTGATTTTTTCTTTTAGCTAAATCTTCTGGAGTGAGAGCGGTCTGATCAGCGAATACCGCATTTAACCCCCTTGAATTAAATAAGTGTTTATTTATATATTCATAGAACATTCGTTGCATATGATATGTGATCGCACTACTTTGTTTTCGCGTTAATTTCCCTGACTCATCCATACATAATTGAGAAAGATCTTTTTCTCGTAAATAATTGTTTATGCATTTTATTTGCGCAATTCGTAAATCGTAGCATCCTGTAACTCTATTTTGGCCAGATATAAACCCATGCACATGACCTACAATGTCTTCACTGGCTAATCTTTCATCATTGTGTAGTACCAGTAATTCTATTGGATAGTAGGGGTAAAATTCGGTTAAGTACCCCTTTAAAGCCTGCATCATCTCTTGATTACTGACAGCCTCTAATCCAATTTCATTTATGAGCGGTATCTTAAATAAAACCTCTTGAAAATGAATGGAATTACGCGTTTTTGGCAAATGAACCTGACGATTATGTGACTCTACGTAATTGAAAAGCTGTTGTATTCGCTGTTTTTTTCTCGTCATTTCAAACTTATCAAACTGATTTAGAATTTCTTGTGCATCAATGTAAGCCGTTGAAGCTAAAACTTTGCTAACAAAACTACAGGCATCCTCAGGCAGAGCTTTAGATTTTATCCAGTCATTCAATTTACTCTTGGATTTAGTTTTTATAATTCTACAATCAGCAACTCCACGACCTTTTTCCGGGCCCATTATAGAATCCTTTACACCATGTCGCTCTAAGCTAGTAACACTATTTAGCGGGACAATTCCATCTGGCAATTCAATGAGATTAAAGTGTGATAAATCTTCATTCCACTCGGGTTTGAAATTCGTCTCTGAACGAGATATTTTTTCCAACTTATTTAAATGTAAAACGTTTTTTTTGGGCTGTGTGATTCTCAATGTATGAGCAAGTGTGGTATTTGCGATAGCTCTACCATTTTTATTGTGCAAGCAATTGAATATTGAGAAAAAGGTTGTAATATTTTTCATAACCATTTACCCGCCAACACTATGACTTAAAAGCATTTTTAGATGCTGTGTGATTAAGTGAGGGTGACTGAGGAGCAGTTGCGATATTTGCTGCTCAGTTAGCTGAATATCAGCGTTTGAAACAGTATTTGAAGTCGTTGTTAAATCTGATGTGTTTTCAACGACGGCTATAGATTCATCGGGTTGTTTAGGTGTAAAAATGCCACTGAATTGTTGTTCAACTTTATTAACAAAGTCGGGTGCATCTGCACACATCCACCTGGCATAATGAATATCAATCATCGCAGTGCTTTCGTGCCCCATTTGCCTTGCCAGCCATTCTTTTGAGATGCCTGATGTCAGCGCTTGGCTTGCAAAAGTGTGTCTAAGTTGCCCTGCGCCGCGGTGCTTAACTTCTGCAGTTGCTAAGAAAGGTGTGAAAAATGTTTTATTGAATTGTTTCGCACTAATAAAAGGCTGATTTGTCTGAGTGTTGTAGAAAACCAGTGATAAATTTTCTATTTTTTTCGTTTTATTGTCGCGTTGAAGCACTGAGATTTTTCTAGCTTTTCGATGTCCAGTTATCAGTTTTTGTTGTGTTAATATACTGATAGCAGAAGCACATAACTCAACTGTGCGTTGAGAACCTGGGGTTTTTGGAGTTTTATATTGTTTATCAACTAACGCAATTTTGACTTTGAGTTTTGCATTAATAAAGTCAATATCTTCCCATGATATAGCTAAGAGCTCACTTATTCGAAGTCCAGTGAGCACGCCAAATTGAAAAGCGTTTTTTCCAGATGAACACAGTACTTTAGTTTGTGCTAACGCTGTTAATTCTGTTCGAGTGAAAGGATTTGGCTCAGAGTGACACACTTTGAGATTTTGAACCCCATCCATCGGGTTCCGTGTTATCACTCCATCACGAAATGCATTATTGAAAATAGCACGCAGAATAATATAAAATTCGTTTATCGATTTGTTTGCATAGCTTTTATGCAACTTTTGACGCAGCTGAATGATGTCACTATGAGTGACAGAATCAATATAACGTTGTCCGATCAACTTAATGATTTTTGAGGCTTTGCAACGCTCAGAACGCAATGTTGAAGGTGCTACTTCGTGTACTCTTGACGATAAATATTGCTTAACATAATTGGAGACTGTTAAATCTTTCATTGCTTAACCCACGCAGGTCTTTGCCTGCTTTTTCTTAAGCGCAGATTAACAGATATTGAAACATACACAATACAAAAATTACTATTAAATCGTTATATTTCAGATATTTATACACTCTTAATATTTAAAAAAGTCAATATTACAACGTTTGGGTCATGATAAAACGTTACATAATCACAGTGTTAAATATCATAGCGAACACTTTTAAAATGAGTAAAATTATCATCAACAATTTAGATTGTTGAGTACATTATTTTTTGAATATATTGAAAAATAGGCTAAGGAGTTAGGAAGTGCTGAAGGTTTGTCAGACACAGCAAGGTAACTGACATTGTTGCGCTGTCATACCATGCATTAATTTAGTTAATCTGGCAGTAATCATTTCAATACTAAAAAAATATCGCTAAATGAAATTGTATATTGATGGGCAAAAATAATATTTGGCGGTTGTAACCACTTTAGCCGTTTATCTTGTGCTTAAGTGGTCTTTGCCAGTCAGAATGATACTTAACTAGCATTAATACTCGCCATACGGCAAATGATTGTCATGGAGTTGTGTCTAAATCACGCTTCGATAAGATTATTCTCATAACTGCATTAAGTAGCATGTCATCTCCTCTAACGTTAAATAAACCCTCACTTTACTCGGCAATCTTATGTCTTAACGTTATTCATTTTCGAGTGAAAGTTCTTTTTCATCGGGGATTAAATCATGCACTGAGCATTCAAGAATAGCAGCAATAACAAACACTTTCTCTAAGCTAATGCTTTTCTCACCGCGCTCTACGATGCCGATATAATTAAGACTAAAGCCACATTGTTGAGACAAGTCTTTTTGAAGTAGTCCTTTTTCTTTTCTTTTTTCTTCGAGTTTTCTTCCAAACTCAATCGCAATCTTTTTTTTCATTCTTATCTTGTAGATCAGAACAAAACACACTATAGTGTGTTTTGTGGTAATTAATCACTTAGCTAATATCAGTTTGCCGCTGCCACATTAGCTAAACTCCCGCCCACTGATGTTCGCATCAGTGGGTTCATTTACTCACAACTCGAATCCATCAAAGATGAAACAAATTGATTTTATAGCGATTATTAATAAACATTGCCCCGTTGTTTTTCAAACGGAGTTTTTATTACAAGCACTTATTGTTACCGCTAAAGCTAACTGCTATGAAGACATCGCCATTCTTCGAAAGTGTATGTATAACCACTTATCTAGATTAGAAAAACAATATCTTGTTAAACGGCTTTCCCCTAAAGGAAGCCGGAATGCCCATTATGAACAACTTTTTAGCCTAAAAAGCCCCATTCAAGTGTTCATCAAAAGACATGACAACACTCAAGATAAGCATTGTCATAATCAGAGCCTGCTGAAAAGCCACTATAGTGTACTTCAACAACATATCAAGCAGTTAACACATAAACTCGATGCGTTTAAATTACTTAATGATAAGTTTGACTCATACAGCCCCATAATTAATCGCAAGCTCAAGCTGTTGGATGCTGAGCTGTATCTTAAAAGTATTGAGTTCAATGCGGTTAATGAGTTGATGGATGAGATCAAAAAAAGCCATGTTACGTAAAAGGTGTTGTCGATTTTAATCTAGTGTAGTGACCGACGAATACTGCCACTACACAGCCAAAAGGTGGCACAACTAAGCAAAGATTTTTTCAAGAAGGTTAGTACAAAGGCTTCTTGAATAGGTTATCAAAGTTTTCTGCTTCAATGATTTGAGCAACTAATGGGTCAAACATCAAAACAGGCCCTAAGAATTTATCGCGAATGTGTGTTAAAGGGCGTGGTGACTTACACCTCAATATGAAAATCTAAATCAGACTGTAAAATTTATACAAAATAGTTAACGCACTTAGCTGTGAGTTTGATGAAATTCTACCTGCTAGGCTCAAATATAAAATAAAACTAGATTAGTGCTTATATTTAAATTGGGCCTAATTAATTTACATTTACAGCAGCACTTTAGTAATTAAAATCATTAACTTATTAGCTAAGGTTATAATGGAACTGATAAGAAAAGGTTCCAAAGCCATATTGTTTAATCAAATCTGCAACACTGGGCAAATGAGTTTGCAATACATATGCTGCTCGCAAGCGTTTATCATCCATTATGCAAGTTTCATTCATACCCTCGCATTCAATCAATGCGCTTTTCATTTCTTCAAACGAGTAAAATCCTAACCCCGTTGAAAAATAAGGCCCAGCAAACTCGTTAATTTGAGTCTTTGTACCGGATGCTATTATATACGTAACACCTTCTCCAGTAGCAAAATACTCACAAATACCAACGTATTTAGTATCCATAGAACTACTGTTTAAATCAGTTGTCATGAAGTTAAGCTTCCTATAATTAATTCAGCGCATTGGTCGTGATTTCAAGTTGATGAGCCATTAAACAATGAGCTAGTTATGTGCTCATTAAACTTGAAAATGGACAGAAACGTTTTAGAGTTTTAGCCTACAGCCATTAGGAAAAGTATGGATATGAGACTCGTTAACTCCATACGCAAGCGCGAGAACTTTTGAGCGTCCCAGCGGGCGCATCTTGGTTATATTATGCACCATGATTCTAGTCCTTTTCATTCCGAGATATATTTTTATGGAAGCAGAAAAGAACCGCTACTTGAGACTGGTAAGGCCTTACCATATTACCTTTTTGTTAAATTCGTACAACTCACTTATATTTTGACTTTGTACTCTCCAGAATGGCCCATAATCTTTCAGCTTGCCGCCTTTAACATACATTGAGAGTTCGAATCGAACCTTGCCCAACTCAACTAACTTTATGAATTTTTCAATTGAAGGCTCTTCACATAAATAGACATCATCAATTTTACATTGTTCCACGCCATCATTAACTGACTTGGAAAGGTTTATATACGCAGTCTTCTTATGCTTCTTTAGAAGTGAGTCCTTAATCTTCGAAATCTCATATTCAAGTATGGCTTCTCCATGATTATTAACAATTATCACATCACTTTCTATTGAAAGACTGAATCCTCTATTGTTCTGTTTAACACCAAAAGTAGAGAACAATGAAACTCTGTTTTTTTCTTCGTCATGAATACCAAATTTATCGACAAGATCCCTTTTATTTTGGCAGCCAATATATGCTGTTGGAGCTAAAGAAAAAAGAGTCTGCAAGGTATTACTCACTTTTGTTTTAAGCTCAATACCAAAAAAGTCAGGTTGTTTATGACTGTTTTGAACTATCCCTAGGAATTGCTCTATTGTTAATCCAAATCGACCATTGCCATTAGCAGTAACATCTATGTAGCCACGGTTTTTTAGTATACTCAACTGATCCAAAAGAATATACTCGCTTCGTCTAGGGTTTTCAGTATCTACATTTTCGATTAACATTCTATTTCCTATAGAAACGTTGAGGTTAAGCCGCTCATATGCATAGTGTTTACTTTGTAGTGTTCAATAAAAACTTGCCTCTACATTTGGGCCTACAAACATGTTTTGGACAAACCTTGCTAGATTTTTTTACTCTACTTCGTTGGTTTCGGATTAATATTTCTATGGGATAACGCCGCCATATGGGGCACAAAAGGCTTCGCTAAAATTAGGAACGAAGTGACGCAAACCAGCTTTATGTGTCCCTTCATAATGGCTTTTTTATACCCTTACAATTCCAGTTCCTGGAGTTCTCAAGGCTTTTAGCCATTCAGAAACCTTATCCCCATTCACCTCTTTAATTGGATATTTGCGAGCTGAAATTGTAGTTCTAGCACCTGGGCTAAACTCCGATGTAGTAACTAGTAAACCTGTTTGAGCTTGCGCGTCGAGGACGTCAGCATATAACCCCTTAATAGTAACTTTATCAATCTTTGTTTTATAGCGTTTACACTGAATAATGAATTCTGGATGTGTTTGTACTGTGTCTTTCCAAACACGAATATCAACACCGTCATCATTTGTACCAGGACCAAGCTCTACTTTATAGCCCGATTTACTGAAACACTCACTAATTAACTCTTCGAATTTACGCCAGTGAATATCACCAAGTTTAGCGTGATTGTTAGACAAGAAATTAAGAAACCTTTGATCTAAAAAACTCCCATGCGATACTACTGGGTGATACTTATCAAACAGGTCATTCAGATCAATTATATCTTTCCATTCTTCCCACCTTCCAGATGTGTGAGGACTATTCTGAAAATGGGTATCATACATTTGTATCAATTCAAGAAGATCTTTAGCTCCGGACTTACCATATTTGTCCATTACTTCGGTAATCATCGGTCTAGGGTCAATGGAACTCTGACCATTTTTTATCGCTATCTCGACTCCTAATTCATAGTGCTTACCGTAAATACTCTGAATATCAGCAATGTAATCGAAACCTTTTTCTTTCAACCTATTTGTGAAAAACAGTGATTGAGTAAACAACGGAGGTCTCGGTGTATTCGTAACACCAATTTTATATAAAAGTTGATAGTATAAATCTTCGTAATCCTCAGATCGAATTGCAATACCATCGATTTCAGATTTCAATATTGAATCAGCGTACGAAGTACCTGAAAGTAAATCACACATTTGTTCAATTGATGTTGCCAAGCCAGCTTTATAACCGATTATCTCATGAAGATGATCAGATAAGTTACCAGGAGAAAAAGAAATCCTTGCCATAATCACACTCCATCAATGAGGGATATAACTTTTACTTATGGGGCCGCGTAGCGGTCCAACACCAAGTTTTTATTATCTTTTTATTATCACAGGACCTTTGATGTTGTGAGGCCCAAACGTCAAAATTTTGCCTTGCAATGGTGATTGAGAAATAGTTCTCCATAACAATTCGGTAAAATCACTCATCGTAGATATCGCATAAGTTAAAATATCAACAGATGATGATTCATCATTCGAAAGATCAAAAAATGAGTCGGTTTGCTTTTTAAAATCACTAAAATATTTAAAGTTATTTCTATCGATCTTAATAAATTCTGGTGATTTGGGTATTGGCGCAACTACTAATGGTAAAAACTGGTCGTTAGGAAGTAGTAGTGTAGTCGTGCGAATATAATTTCGCTTGTTTGATATGGCGATTGGGCACGCGTGCATTACTAAATCTCGATATATTCCGAGCTTGTTCACCCAACCATTTTCGTTGCAAATTTCTTTATAAAATAACTCATATTCTGTCAACTTGGTTCTTTCTTTAAAAAATTTATTAAATATTTTTGATGTTGTATTCATATTTAAAATGTCACCTTTTAAATGAGAGGGGACTACATAATGAAAAACAAACTCAGAGATATAATCTCTTAATACACACGCATCGTATAAAAAATGTTGGAATTTGGCATATATATCATCGGAAAAACCATTAATGAACTTATTATCTGGTTTAAAACTCTCAACAATAGAAAACAATTGATTCCTATATGCTAAAGATAGTTCTCTAAGGGTTTGATTTAGTAGTGTTGCCTGATGCGATATTCTCTTTGATAAGTCCCACAAATGCCCGTTTTGTTGAGTATAAGCCTCATTACCGATATTGCTCCATGTCCAGCATGCTTCAATGTTTGCCCAAGACATGTTGTTATAAGTATTACAAGATCTCCACTCGATAGGCATTTTACCCTCTATTTGGTGAGCATGATGAATAAAATCAACACCAACAATTTTGCCAAGATTACACTTATCGACTACACGATATAGTTTTTTAAAATCATCTATTTTGAAGACAGCTTGTTTTTTATCGAGCGTATGCGGATGTAGTATTACAGACTTTGGGTCTTCTGGAGCATTAACTAAAAAAGCTCCACCCAATAGATGTATTTCTCTATATACGATTGGCCAATCATTGGTTTTAGGTTCTATCATAAATTATTCTTAAAAAGCTAACGCCCCTCTTGATTGACTTGTAAGCATTACGATTCATAGGAATAGTACTTGTTTTCAAGTTCGCTGATAGAAGACAGTGTGATTTCAAAACGCTTAAACAGAGCAAAGAAATCATTGATGCTCATATCCTTGCGCACACGTCTTAGTGCAATAGGGCTGTCTTCTTCTCCTGAAACATCATTAAGGTTACGGGTTGTAGAATCAATTAGAAACTCTACAAAAACAGGCTCATTGTGTTCACAATGGTTTTCACCAATATACACTTTTATACCAACTAAGTTTTCCTGCTCATCGATAAAACCGTTTTCACTTAGCCATTTTGTGGCATCACCAAAATCTGCGTTATCTGCAGCAGATGAACCTTGCAAATCATTGTATTGAACTGATGCTTTAAATTTTTCTGTTGTCATTACTCTGAACTCGAATTAGTGGTGCTAACGTCTTAGTACTTATGCGCTGCGCTGTTTGCAGAGCATAAATCGCTTGTTGGACTTGGCCGTTGCCACATCCATGTAAATTGTTATAAATGATGCTATAGGAATTTGCTTTTTTCGGTAGCGGTTTTTATACAGTTTGATGGTTAATCACTTGATATCGTTTCAGCTTTCTCATTCTTTAACGCTCACGCCTGGCTAATTATTGACCTTAATGAACAACATTTTGCCTCGTATTCAGGCTGATATTCTTACCACATTTTCTCATTGGCAAAAGTTATGGCAGTTAGATAAAACTGATAAGGCCAGAGCTCTGTAGCATTACTAAAATTGGGTCAATGTTTTGATGTTAGAGTTAGCTAGAGGCCATTTTGCTAACGAGGAATGGGGCATAAATGGGTTAACCACCTAGCCAATTTTGGGGAAAAATCCTGTAATACATCACCATCCTCGCTAGGAACTTATGCGAGGTTAATTATGACTTTCCAAGATAAGGATACAAAAATTCACTAACTTCTCTTGAAGCGACACCGATATCCACTATTATGCC
>NZ_JACJER010000094.1:0-18049 GCF_014164185.1 Shewanella sp. SG44-6
ACGACCGGTGACTTCAATGTTGTAGTAATCAACTGTTAAGAACAAGTTTTCATATTGATACACCAAACCAGCTGCATAGCTAACAGACTCTTCAGGCTTAAGCACTTCACCGCCATAGAAAGCCGCTAATGGATTTGTTGGTGGCGCAATAAAGGTCTGAATCAAATCACCATTAACAATCGATGTTTGTGTATTGACTACGTTTTCTTGACCGACTGTAGGTGCACGGAAACCGGTGCTGTGTGAAGCACGGAACGATAATTCATCCGTTGCAACATACTGCGCGGTTAACTTGTAGTTTAATGTGTCACCAAAAGTAGAGAAATCTTCGTAACGAAGTGCGACACCTAGTAAGAAGTCTTCGGTTAAATACGCTTCAACGTCAGTATAAATACCAATGTTGCTACGGTCGTTTTTACCAGCTGATTCTGGACCAAAACCTTTAAATCCATGTGAGCCGATGTTGAAACCCTGGTCTGCGTAAGGGCCAGCAATCCAAGAGGCTTCATCACCTTGACCAATTTCAAATGACTCTTTACGCCATTCAGCACCCGCAGCAAAACTAATATCTTCAATGCCACCTAAAGTCACAAAACGCGAGAAATCAAGGTTTACCGTTGTTTCAACTTGCTCGTAAGAGCCGGTGTCAAAGTCTGTTGGTGTATCTAAACCCAACGATGGATTAAGAGAGTTTTTTAAACCAAAGCTGGCTTTGTTACTGCCTGTACCTGCACTGGCATCGTACATCCATTCACCTAACTCGCCTTTAACACCAGCAAAGAAAGACATGTCTTCAATTTTACCGGTAAATTGTGGCGTATACCCACCAGGGCGAATTTGGTTCATCGCAAAACAATTTGGATCGGCGACCATAGCTTGATACTCAGGGGTATCAAGCACGTTAGGAACATTAGCTGGCACAACCGCACAAGTTGATTGATCGCCATTAACAGCACCTACGAGTAATGTTTCACCACCATCGTTGGAATACACGTTACCGCGGTTATGTGGGTTACGATAGTAGAAACCACCTGTTGCTTCACGTGAAGAGACGTTACCAAAAGCATACAAATGAGTGTCATCATTAATATCAAAACCTGAGTTTATGAAAACAGTATAGTCATCATTAATCTCTGGATTACCCCATGTTTGTGCAGGGTCTTGAATTGAAGTGTTGCCAGCGGCGGCAATCGCAGCGGCATCTGGACGCTGTACACTGCGACTAGTCGCATCAGCGGTTTTATATTGTGCACTGATGTTAACAAAGCCATCATCAGTTAACGGTAAACCGATGTTACCATCGATAGTAGTTGCTGCGCCGTCACCTTCGTAGTATTCACCTTGACTGACGGTGATAGAGCCACCTTCAGAGGCGTCTTTTAATACAAAGTTCATGACGCCCGCAATCGCATCAGAACCATACTGAGCTGCAGCACCATCGCGTAATACTTCAACTTGCTTTAATGCTACACCTGGAATAACTGAAATATCTGGACCTTGAGCACCATCGTTAATGCCACCACCTTGGAAAGCAATAACTGACGCACGGTGACGGCGTTTGCCGTTAACCAAAATAAGCGTACTGTCAGACGGTAAACCACGTAAGTTAACCGGACGAACTAGCGTTGCTGCGTCACTGATAGGTTGCGCACGAGAGTTAAAAGAAGGCACAGATGTCACTAACATGTCGATCATGTCAGTTGATCCATTTTTCTTTAAATCATCACTGCTGATGATGTCAATTGGAACCGGTGAATCACCAATTGAACGCGGTGCAGCACGCGAACCGACTACTGCGATTTTTTCAACATTTTCTTTGTTTACAGCTTCTTCATCTTCAGCAAAAGCTTGAGAGCTAATTACCGTTCCGGCAAGTGCAAATGAAATGGCTAAGCTTAAAGAGCTAATACCAAATTTAGATTTTTTTGATTGCATCATCATTATTATGTTCTCAACTGCTTATTATTGTTGTTTGTCGACTATGTCTTTTACAAAAATTGCTAAAAAACACGTCACACTATCGAAATAATCCCTATCCCGACTACATTTCTATAACAATTGAATTACAATTGCTAACACTTTTTGGGATAAATAAGCACTTGCTAAAGATTGAACAACACAATAACGGTCTAAGCTTTTGATTTTTAGTGACATACATCACAAAACGAATTATTTTCAATAAGTAAATATTTTAAACATAATCACTACAAACCTTAAGTGTAATTATAATTTTACACTTTAAGCTGCATTTTTATCCTAGAAGTTTTTAGAGGATTAACCGAAATAAACAAGCTAATTTCAAATCAATATCAGTGAGGCTTTGCCAATTGATATTGACCCGTGTAGGTTAGTCAACATAATCTAAACGGACGTTTGATTTCTATAATAATAACTCAAACATAAAAGGAGATAGCATGCCTTATGATGCTGATTCAACACTCGACCTAGATCAATACTCATCCATTGTTGATTTAATCGAAACAGCGTGTGAAAAGTTCGCTGGCAATACTGCGTATGCTTGTCTTGGTAAAAGCACCACCTTTAGTGAAATAGAACGTGATTCACGATCTTTTGCCAGCTACTTACAGCATTGCACCTCATTGCAAGCGGGTGACAGAGTCGCAATCCAACTGCCTAATATTACTCAGTTTGTCATTGCGGCTTATGGGGTTATTCGCGCGGGGATGGTGCTCGTGAATACAAATCCTATGTACACAGAACGTGAACTAATTCATCAATTTAATGACTCAGGGGCTAAAGCCTTAATTGTATTATCTGATCTATTACCAACATTAACTAAGGTTATCGATAACACCGCTATCGAGTTAGTTATTTCAACGCATGCAATGGACCTTATTCAGCCACAAGGCCAGCCAGAAACACCATTTAGTAAAGTAGAATTTATGGCCGTGCTTGCTGAAGGTGCCAAACATCCATATAACCCAATAAAGCCCAACCATGATGACTTAATTGCGCTGCAATACACTGGTGGCACAACCGGTTTGTCCAAAGGTGCTATGCTCAATCATGGCAACCTTTTAGCCAACTCAGGCCAAGTGAAATCGCGAATTGCCAGCACCATGAACGAAGGGCATGATGTATTTGTCGCGCCATTACCGATTTATCATATCTATGCTTTTATGGTTAATTTAGTCCTGTATTTTGAATCAGGTGGTTGCTCAGTATTAATCCCTAATCCTCGCGACATTGCAGGGTTGATCAATACTATGAAAGCTTATCCCTTTACTGGGTTTGCAGGCTTAAACACATTATTTGTCGGTTTATGTCATCAACCCGAATTTAAAGCCTTAGATTTCAGTAGAATGAAAATAACCATTTCAGGTGGTACCGCCTTAACCAGCGCCGCGGCTAATTTGTGGCAACAAACCACTGGTTGTATGATTTCAGAAGGCTATGGTTTGTCTGAAACATCACCTGTCGTCAGCCTTAATGCACCTGGTCATCAGCGTCTTGGCACTATTGGCAAACCCGTTTTGGGCACTGAAGTGCGAGTGCTTGATATGGATGACAATGAAGTGGCTATCGGTCAAGCTGGAGAACTTGCTGTTCGCGGACCTCAGGTGATGCAAGGGTATTGGCATAAAGCCGAAGAAACGGCTAACGTCATGACTAAAGACGGCTTTTTCAAAACCGGCGATATTGGTATTGCCAGTGTTGATGGTTATCACACCATTGTTGATCGTAAAAAAGACATGATTATTGTCTCGGGCTTTAACGTCTATCCTAATGAAGTTGAAGACGTACTTGCAAGCCATGAGCTAGTGCTAGAGTGTGCGGTCGTCGGGGTGGAAGATGAACGTTCTGGCGAAGCGGTAAAAGCAGTGATTGTATTAAAACAGCCGCCAACGGATATTGAGGCAGTAAAACAGACAATTAATGATTATTGTCGAAGCCAACTCACGGCTTATAAAGTCCCACGTATTATTGAATTTACCGAACAACTGCCAAAAAGCACAGTAGGTAAAGTTTTACGTCGTGAATTACGCAAGTCTGCTTGATTAGCAATCGATGGTTTGGAACATTCTCCCTAAGGTGAATGCTTGTCGATAATACCGCGTCCCGTTCATCAATAAACAAGATGCTAAGGCATATAGTTTATTGATGAACGATTAACATACCGAATTAGCCAATCAATTCTGAGCTGATTAAATTGCGGGCTCATCGTTATCCATTAATAACTGTAAGCTAGCAAACTCACGATATAATTCGTTACTGGTCATCAATTCGCTATGGGTTCCACTGGCAACTAATTGCCCCTTATCGATGACAAAAATCCGATCGGCATTAATCACTGTCGCTAAACGATGGGCAATAATCACTGTGGTACGTTGAGCCATTAGAGAATCAAGCGCCTGCTTAACTTTTATCTCGCTCACAGCATCTAACGCACTAGTGGCCTCATCAAGTAACAGTAATGGCCTATCGGCTAAAATCGCTCTAGCAATCGCTATCCGCTGCTTTTGACCACCAGATAAGCGCACGCCACGTTCACCTAAATAAGTTGCATAGCCTTGGGTAAACTCGCTAATAAACTCGTCGGCTTTAGCCGCAATACAAGCCTGCTTAACTTCTTCATCACTGGCATCTAAACGACCATATCGCACGTTATCGAGTACGTTCATAGCAAAAATCACCGACTCTTGCGGTACCAGTGCATATTGTTGGCGTAAATCAGCCAATGATAGCGTCGAAATATCAATACCATCTAATAAAATTCGCCCTTGTTTGGGCTGATAAAAGCGCATCATTAATTCGAATAAGGTGCTTTTCCCTGCACCACTTGGACCCACTAATGCCACCCGCTCACCAGGAGCAATCGTCAACGACAGCTGGCGGATCACGTCTTGCCCAAGATCCGATGGATAAGCAAAGCTCACATTATCAAAACTGAGCAAACCATTAACAGGCAGCACCAATTGCGCTGGTACAGCTTGCTGAGGTATGTCTATTGGGGTGTTAACTAATTCTACTAACCGTTCAGCCGCCCCAGAAGCCCGCTGAATTTCACTGAAGACTTCACTAATAGTCGCTACGGCACCTGCGACCATCACAGCGTAAAACATAAACGCAGACAACTCCCCGCCAGTGATGCTGCCAGACATAACGTCTTTGGCGCCAATCCAAGTCACAAAGGCAATGGCGGCAATACTTAAGAACATCACGGTTGATATAAGTAGTGCACGATACTTGATACGGCCTTTCGCCACATCCATTACCGCCTCAACACGGTCGGAAAAAAGTTGACGGTCTTTAGCTTCATGGGTATACGCTTGAACGGTATGAATCTCATGTAACGTTTCATCGATATAAGCACCTAGATCGCCTACTCTATCTTGGCTTTTACGCGACAAAGCCCTTACTTTTCGTCCAAAAAAGCTCACAGGACCTAGTACCAAGGGAACCGCTAATAAGACTAATGCAGTCAATTTAACACTGGTAAACGCCATCATAACAATGCCACCAATCACAGTGACACTTGAACGTAATGCCATTGATAAACTCGACCCAACAACGCTTTGTAATAAAGTACTGTCTGCGGTAAATCGTGAAATCACCTCACCAGTTCGCTGGGTGGCAAAAAAAGCTGGCGATAACGCGATTAAATGACTGTAAACCTGTAATCGAATATCAGCACTAACCCGCTCGCCGAGCCATGTCATAAGATAGAATCGGCAAAAAACCGCTGTGCCGCTGACCGCTGTTATCACAATAATAAACAACATAATCTCATTTAAACGCCCTGCGTTATCGGCAACAAAGCCCTCATCCACCATCAGTCGCACACCTTGTCCAAGCGACAGCCATGCTAGCGATCCAATAAACAAAAAGATTATTGCTGCCACTACCTTCAAACGATAAGGCGATAGAAACTGTAAAATCCAAGGCAGAACAGGATGCGGTGGAGAAGATTTAGTAGGAGAAATTGCCGCGGTTGCAGTAGTCGTTGAATTCGTCACAGTATTAACCAGCATAAATAACTAAGATATTCTGATAGTACCAACAAAACATTGTAGATGCTTTAACTACAAGCACCCAAAACACCTGATTATTGTTCAGCAAAAATAATGCTAAGCGGGTACTGAACCTTGTTGGTTAAAATTTGTTAGTTAACATTCGTTCGGCACGAACAACTTAATGGTTTATTTAGGGATACGACATAAGCCATTACCCTAAAACAAACTAATTTGATGAAAATGCAAGCCGTGTAGCAGCCCACTTGGGCTGCGTTTGTGGCTTCTTGCTGCAGTATTAAAAGCCTTATGCATATAAAATATTGCCACATACTGCGCCAATATTGTTATTGCAAGCTCCCCGTCCTGCTTTTGACTAACAATAATATGAGGAAAAATATAATGAAGAATAGCTTAAGCGCGTCAAGCGGTTTTACATTAATAGAATTGGTTGTCGTGATCATAATTTTGGCCATATTAGCTGTTGTGGCTACAAGTAAATTTATTGATTTACGTACTGATGCAATCGTGTCGACTATGGATGGCATGGAAACAGCAATGCAGTCAGCGGCGACCTTAACCTATTCCAAAGCCGCTATTGCCGGCGTAGAAAGACTTGCGTCAACGACACTTAATGTTGATGGTGTTGATATTAAGCTGGCGTATGGTTACCCAGATGGAAGTGCTGAGGGGATTGATCTATTAATAAACCCACCACAAGGTGATTGGAACAAACGCCCCAGCGTATTTGCTGGAGCCTGGATATATTGGCATGGTGTTATTGTTGAAGATGCTGGCACCGCAGCATGTTATTTACGTTACCATCAGGCTACTTCAACCGGTGTTCGTCCCATTATAAATGTTCAAACTAGCGGCTGTTAATCGTCAAATATCATTTAACACACGCATTTATTGCAATCCACAAACATGATTAAGACTCAGGGTAGCGTTTTTCAATCGTTTTCAAAGAGCGTAAAAATAAGCCTAAACCACCCACACTAAGTACCAAAATAACAATTAAATCAAATGCACTCATGTAAGAGAATCGAAAATTAATCGAGCTTATTACGCCAAAAATTAATGCCACTAATGAGCCAAATGTCAGTAACCAGCCAAGTATGTTTCTGCCATTATAAAACATAATGCCCACGCCAAACATAAACGGGATCATCACCATACCACTGGTAAGCCCAAAACCACCCAGCTGATATAAATGGCTACTAAAGCCAAATGAACTGGTCACTTTAATGGCATTTAATAACATATAAAAGCCACCACACATCATCACTAATCCAATAAAGAACTGACCTATTCCGCCAGACGTTCCACCAGCACCTTTCATCATTATCCCTTGAAAACCATTATTTTAAGTCAATAGATTGATGTTACTTAACCGTACAATTAATAGCAATCATCGGTATAACATGAACATTGTTACCCAATAATGCTTGATTGCCCTAGCGAGGTACTCTTAGCATCTTGTTTTATAAAAAATCTCCCTTGGCATTTAAATATCAATATTGCCTTAGCGAAAATAGCTGACGGATAAAATAGTAAAACTGAACTTATATCTTTCTTATCAACTTGTTTAAGCCTAAGCCTCGCGCTACTAAGTGTTATCTGAGATAATATTAGGCTATTTTATTGATATTCTTTTTTATTAGGTAACACAGTCATGACAACCCAATTTGCTTGTTCAGGTATAGAGCTTGAGCTTTTTCGTTATCCAAGCCAACAAGCATCCAACTTACAAGCATGGGACGCGGCTGATGAATACCTAATCAAATACCTCATTGATGCAGAAATAACCCCAGGCACAACCGCAATTCTTAATGATAATTTTGGTGCGCTGACATGTGCATTAGCAGCACAAGCTCCAAGCAGTGAGTTAATCGTTGAAACCGACGCAAAAACCAGTTTACTAGGATGTCAGCAAAATTTATTAGGCAACAAACTGGCGCCGACTAATATTCAATGGTTTAACAGTCGCGATACTCTGCCAGACAATATTCAATTAGTGTTGATGAAATTACCGAAGAATCTTCATTACTTTGGCCAGCAACTGGCGCGTTTATCAACCGTGCTTCCAGCGGGAACCCAAATACTGATCGGTGCTAAAGCCAAGTCAATCAACCCCGCATTGCTCGCCAGTATTGAAAAGAATCTAGGTCCTGCATCAGCCAGTTTAGCGTGGAAAAAAACACGGGTAATCAGCTGTATTAGCGATGGTAAACCACGCTCATTAGCGCAAGCGGTGAGTTGGAACGTCGATGAACTGAAACTGACGATGAGCAATCTTGCCAATGTATTTGCTGCCAATAAGCTCGATATTGGCGCAAGGATTATGCTCGATAACATGCCCAAAGGTGAATTCAACCACATCATAGACTTAGGCTGTGGTAACGGTATTTTAGGCTTACATGCAAAGCAATGTTATCCACATGCGCAGATCCACTTTGTCGATGATTCTGATATGGCTATCGCCTCGGCAAAGCATAATTGGCATGCTAACGCCCTAGACGCTCAGTCCCAAGAACCACAAACAGAACAAACGCCACAAGCTTTTTTCCATTGGGACGATTGCCTGAGTAACTTGCCCGCAGATGTTGAACCAGACTTAGTGCTATGTAACCCTCCGTTTCATCAAGGGGAAGCTATTACCGACCACATCGCTTGGCAAATGTTTGTCGACGCACATAAACGCTTAAAGAAAGGCGGTTTATTACATATTGTCGGTAATCGACATTTAGCCTACCACGTTAAAATAAAGCGCATTTTTAAAAACTGCACTACTGTGGCATCCAATGGTAAATTTGTCATTTTACAAGCGATAAAATAAGTTGATTGGTCGCTATATAAAAATTTGACAATAATCATAATGGACGAGTTTATTTAATGGACAATCAAGCAAAAGACTATTTAGCGATCAATAAACACGCATGGAACCAGCGAACTCAAATCCATCTTGACTCAACATTTTACGCCTTAGACGCATTTATCCTAGGCAAGTCATCATTAAACCCCATTGAACTTGAACAAGTCGGCGATGTACACAATAAAAGCCTGTTGCATCTACAATGTCACTTTGGGCAAGACAGTTTATCGTGGGCAAGACTTGGCGCTAATGTCACTGGCGTAGACTTATCTAGCGAGTCGATTAAAACAGCCAAAAAGCTGGCCGCTCAACTACACTTACCAGCAACATTTATCAATAATGATATATATCAGTTTGGTGACCACAATACCGAGCAATATGACATCGTATTCAGCTCTTATGGGGTGTTAGCTTGGTTACCCGATTTAACTCGCTGGGCCCAAACCATTGCGGGCGCATTACGTCCTGGCGGTGAGTTTCATTTAGTTGAGTTCCACCCGTTTAATGATGTGTTGTCTGGTTATGGCTATTTTGCGCAGTTACAAGCGGATATTGAAGCTGAAGTCACCTACACCGAAAACCATAATGACCAAATCGAAACCGTAGTCACTTGGCCACATCCGATAAGTGAAGTGATTAGCGCACTCATTGCGGCGGGCCTCAGCATTGAAGCGTTTAACGAGCACCCTTACAGTCCTTATAACTGTGTCGAGGGTTTGGAGTTTGTGGCAGGCAAAGGATATCAGCTAAAGCATCAAGGCCATCTCATCCCACTTATCTACTCTATTAAAGCTAGCAAAGTGGGATAAAATGAGCCTAAAGCCTATTTAACTAAGCTTAAGCATCCGTTTTAGTTGATGACTGTTGATGTGTTGCAGGCGGTGCAAACAGTATCCGCCAACGTTGTTTTAGAGATAATTGGGCTTGGGTAACATCACCCCACATCTCGCGCCATTCACTAAAGGTCACCACTAACGGATTAAAGCTGTTTACCGGTTTAGTAATACCGTAAACCACAGTTTCATTTTCAGGCTCGAATGTACCAAAGAGTTTGTCCCATATAATCAGTACCCCCGCATAATTTTTGTCTATGTATTGTGGGTTACGCCCATGATGAACTCGGTGATGGGACGGTGTATTAAAAATCCATTCCAATGGCCCTAACGACTTAATCGCTTGGGTGTGAACAAAGAACTGCAGCCCTAGATTGAGCAACACCGCAAATACCACCCAGTTAGGATCAAAACCAATTACCACCAGCGGTAACCAAAACAGCCACATTCCTGCCAATGGGTACATTAAGCTTTGTCTAAAAGCGGTGCTGAAATTCATGTTCTCTGAACTGTGATGCACCACATGCGCCGCCCACATCCAACGAATACGATGACTAGCGCGATGAAACCAGTAATAACAAAAGTCTTGAGCTATGAGCAATAAACCAAAAGTGAATAAACTCATTTCCATATCAAATAAACGCCAGCCGAAAAAGTGTAAATAGATTTTCGCAATAAATAAGCCTGCAATGATATCCGCCACTTGATGCATGCCAGCTAATACAAAATTACACAGCACTTCGGCAGGGCGATATTGAGCATTACTCGGTAATCGCTGGGCGCGAACGCCAAACCACCACTCCAATAAAATACAGCCGAAAAAGATCGGTGCTAACACCAATAATAACCACTCAGGGTGAGCAATCAGTAAATCCATGTCCATATTGTTATCCATTTCTATTTATTATTATTTTAACAAGGTTTGTACTAGCGCTTCGCTGCGCCTAATGCCTAATCAACGCTTTGTTGCGCCAAAGCCATTTTAGTAAACCGCTTCCAATAAGCGCTTTTTAGTTATCCGGTGTGAGTAACCAGTTTTTAGTCATCCGTAAGCCATAGGCTAAAAAAGCACTCACCTCGTAGATACCATTAGTATTTATCACCATTTGGCAAAATGGTCTTCTGTTAAGCCAAGCTGATTAGTTAACTTATATTGGTTACCATTGTTATCGCAAATCACGCCACTAAAATAGCCAATATATTGTCTAAAGTTGTTTTTTAACCAAATTAAATTGAGCTTTTCGCTGCGCTGATTTAATGGTCTAAAATGCAAGTCGACATTGCCATCATTAGTCGTGATATGCCATCCATCTTGTTGTGAGTGACGATTAAAATCAAACTGTGCACCACCCAATAAATGACGTTGACCATTAATCCACATTACATTTTCAGTCTGACCAGTTTCGTTAACCCCGGCGGCCAAATTAAGCCCAATAACACCATCGTCGGTTTGAGCATTGATTGAAGCCCAACGCCAACTGGTTTCGCGGCGCATAAATCCAGCTGAAAAGTCATAACCCGCCAATGCATATTGCAAAGGCTGTGGTTCATGATGAATGGTTAATTGTCCAGTGACGGCTAAGCCATTGTGCTTTTGAGTATAGGTCCAACCGTTATAACCCGTTGGGGTACACAAGCAGATGGGTAAGCTCAATGGTGCAGGCTGAATACGCAGATTGGCTTGTATGTCTGCAAGATTAATCTCGACATGCCATTGGCCGTCGACAATATCAATAACAATTCCTTTGCTTTTCCGGCCAATCTCAGCGCGCCCATGCTTAGGTGAGTCACTTAATTTACAGCCAAGCCCTAATGGGGTTAGCCATTGTGTTTGCGTTAGCTTATTAGCTTTGATGTCATAGAGGTAACAAAAGCCATTAGCAACATAACGAATATCCGCAATCGCAAGTGCAATGATATAATGAGGGGTGATAATACTCACAAATTGGAACTGCTTAAAGTCAAAATGCTTAGCCACTGCTGATGCAGGTTTGTCCATTACCGTAGAGTAAGCAAACTGATCAACGTTGAGTGAATCAACAAGCCCATCAAACATGCCAAATACAGGCTGACCATTGGCATTAATCAATTTATCTGGCGCCAATTGTGGCTGTTTATGTTGCATTGCATTACCTACATAATGTTGTTTATCAAACTTAAGTTGCATAATACTAACCTGAATTGATCAGTGATTAATGTCAACAACCCCGTAAGATTGTTGTCGGCATCTAAATTGAACCTCTGAAACAAGTTATTGATTATTGACTTAGCTATATACCTCGAGGCGTTCATTAGCGAATTTATCTTTATAACAACATAACCTTAGCGATGCTGGAAACCCAGACAAATTCTGGTATCATTTATCTACCTTTTGCTTGTTATTGTTGCCTCATGAAGTTATTGATCCCTATTTTACTGTCTACATTATTGCTATCAGCTTGTGCGAGTTATGAGCCAACTCATGTTGGTCTCAATCCCACATTGGGGCCCGTCAAGTTACAAACTGAAGCTGATTATCCGGTAATGGTTGACACCATAGACACCCGCGAAGCCAGTTTTGTGGTGCGTTTCAACGAAAAAGGCAAAACGCCGAGATTAGTGAGTGCGAGTGAACCTATCCGCCAACAACTGGACAAATTATTTCGTAATGGGATGATCAAAGCTGGTTATGTCATAGACCCCGCCGCACGAAATTCAGTGCAATTTCAGTTGAATTATTTATTAGCAGATGTCACGGATACCACCTTCAGTTTTGAATCTAAAACACGTTTAGTGATTAATGTACTAGCTAAAAATTCACAACAAGAATTTACTAAAACATATAATGCTAACGGCTACTTAAAGGGTCCATTGAGCCCTGATTTTGCCACGCTTGAATTAGATATCACCAAGCTAGTGGATAAACTCACGACTGAAATTCTTAACGATGAAGAGTTACACCAATTTATTCAACGTTAATTGACCACGGCTTAGCAGCGATGAGTCACGAAAGATGCCAATAAAAGGATTGCATATTATGTTTAAATGGCTTGCCACTTGTTTATTGTTATTGGCCAGCATAAGCGCCAATGCTGAAGTCGATATTCAAAAAGACACCCTATATCCACAAGTAGAGTTAGACACGTCTATGGGGAAAATTGTGGTTGAGTTAGATCGAACCCGTGCGCCACTTACAGTCGATAACTTTTTAACTTATGTGGTTAAGGGTGAATACGACAATACAATTTTTCATCGGGTAATCGCCGAATTTGTGGTTCAAGGTGGTGGCTTAACCCCTAAACTAGAAGAACGTCCTTCGCTAAAGCCGGTGGTAAATGAGTCGGGCAATGGTTTATCGAACGCTCTTGGCACAATAGCCATGGCTCGAGATAATGACCCCCATTCAGCCACACGACAGTTTTACTTCAACATGGGTGACAATAAGAAATTAGATCCGTCTAAACGCCGCTGGGGCTACACCGTTTTTGGTGAAGTCACCAAAGGGATGGATGTGCTAGAAGCCATTTCATTGATGCCGACTGAACATAATAGCACCCTAAACTGGCCCGATTTTCCGGTAAAAACCGTAATACTAAAAAAAGCCACTTTACTGCCTCGCTAATTTCCCACGACTGATCTATACCTATCGATAGTAATAAGCGCATTACCATCGATATTGTCTTAATGCTTAGTCTCAAAAATTCTTAGTTTCAAAAATATCTGGACCAGCACAAATACCAGTGCATGATTGACGTTAACCAACACCAAGGGATGTTTAACATAATCATCCGACTACCTAGCCCCCTACATTTTTACTAGCTTATAAATCAATGAAATAGCACTATAGAATGACAAATATGACTCTTTTTTTAATGCTTATCACGTTAATCGCCAGATTAACGTCTATAATCTAGTTTACTCTTTCAGACAATTAGCTGCGCAACTCTTGGCACCGTACTTCTAATATTCAAGGACGTAAATATTATGACGGCTAATGATTTCATTGAAACCAAAGCCCCACAACTTGCCTATTACGGCAAAGCTTTTTTAGACAATCAATTAGATTACAAAGAAATACAACTGTACATGTGGGATGTATTAGAAGAGTGGCAATTTATATCAAACAATCCCAAGCAATTAACTGAGCAACCCAGTGATACAGAAAAAGTGTTTTGGCACTTATTGTATTGTTTTGATCATTGGTCTGGTTGGGCCATTAAAGGCAATCAATATTTACGCCAACAAGTACATGACTGTTGCGACTACATCAATATTGGTGGCAATGTGCCACAAAGCTGTATAGGTATCAGACCTTAAGTCAATTATCTGAATTATGGTCTGCATTCTAGTTTAACCTCAAACTGGCTGAATAATCTTTTAGAATGGCTTGAACCTAAACCTCTTGCAACATAAGCTAGAGCCATTCTCCATTATCCAGTTGTCTTATGTCGGTTTTTTTGGCTCGTACCCGTGAAGCATTATCGGTTTATTACCACAAACGAGTATTAATCTTACTCTTGCTGGGATTTTCTGCCGGCTTACCATTAATGCTGGTCTTTTCGACGCTGAGCTTTTGGTTACGTGAGGCCGGCGTTGACCGAGCCGCCATTGGTTACTTTAGCTGGATAGCACTCACCTATGCTTTTAAATGGGCATGGTCACCATTAGTCGACCGTATGTCTCTGCCCTTATTTACGCGTTTTTTGGGCAGAAGACGAGGTTGGATGCTGTTTGCACAATTGTGCTTAGTTGGCGCCATACTTGGTATGTCGATCAGCGATCCTGTGGTTAATCTTGAACGTTTGGCTTTGTGCGCGCTACTACTCGCCTTCGCATCAGCGACTCAAGATATTGTCATTGATGCTTTTCGAATTGAATCTGCTCCAGAAAAAATGCAAGCAGCACTCGCAGCAGCCTATCAGGTCGGTTATCGAGGGGCGATGATCATTGCCACCGCAGGTGCCTTAACCATAGCAGCTTGGGTATCACCAGGTGATGATGCTTACAATCTACAAGCTTGGCAAACAGCGTACTTTGCCATGGCAATGTTAATGGGCATTGGCATTATTACCACCCTATGCAGCAAAGAACCTCAGGTTGATACTAAATACGCTGACGATAAAGAACGGCAACTAAGAGCCGATTTTGCAGCCAAGTATCCAGCCAAAATCGCCGGAACGTTAGCCTGGTTATACAGTGCTAGCGTATTGCCTTTTATTGACTTTTTTAAACGTCACGGCAAAAGTGCCATTCTGATTTTGTTGCTCATTTCATGCTATCGCATCTCCGATATTGTCATGGGCATCATGGCAAATGTGTTTTATGTCGATATCGGTTTCAGCAAAGAGGAAATCGCTTTTATCAGTAAAGTCTATGGTTTAATCATGACCTTAGTCGGCGCCGCTTTTGGCGGAGTATTGCTGATGCGTTACGGCACCATGAAAATTCTATTCTTGGGCGCATTATTAGTTGCGGTAACTAACTTGTTGTTTGCCTGGCAGGCCTATATTGGCTATAACGTGCCATTTTTAACCTTGGCTATCTCGGTGGATAATTTTAGTGCTGGTATCGCGACTGCGGCATTTATTGCCTACTTATCGAGTTTAACCAGTACGGGTTATAGCGCAACACAATATGCCTTGTTATCCTCAATCATGTTGTTGTTTCCAAAATTTATCGCCGGATTTTCAGGCTTATATGTCAATGCTTTTGGTTATATCAACTTTTTCATTGCTGCGAGTTTGATTGGTTTTCCTGTGCTGTTATTAGTGGTGTTGGTTAATCGATCGCAGCTACAAGTGATGGCACAGGCTCAATCATTAGATGGTTCGATTGATGTATCAACAGATGTGGCTAAACCACCTCTTTAGCAACGCTATGTTCAATTTTACCTCAACTCGGTAATACTTAGTTGAGGTCATTCTGGTAGCGCTTCTGAGTCAGAATCTGCCTTTATCTTTTTTGGACTGTTAGGTGTTAGGTGTTAGGTGTTAGCAAACTTCAGTTGGATTTTGGTGACAAGGTTCTGCGCTGGCTAAAGAGAATGACAAGTCTGATTAATCTCGCCTAATTAACATTGCTTAAGTACACCATGACGTCATTGAAACTAACCGCCTGGTGCAGGCCTAGTGCAGATGATTAAGCGAGACGCCAGCGGTAAATTTTTTACGGTAAGCATCCATGTGGGCGGCGCCAAAATGTCGCGGTTTGGGTTACTCGCCGATTCATCTACACGGGAAATTTCTCTCTTCAATTTAACGTCATGCTTGTCTGCCGCTAAGAGCTCAATAGAAAATCTAATCAAATCTAAGCAACGGACTTACTTTTGGACGAAATGTGTTGTCGTTAACGCCGCAGCTCCTTTAGCTCACCGCTGTGATATTCAAAATGAATAAGCCACTAGGTTGTGGATGGACCACGACGGCATAGCGTTATCGAAGCGTTTAGTGATGTTGAAGGTATTCAACTCGGCATAAAATTACCATGAAATCCCAGGGGCAGATGGTATGGTAGCCATGCTCTTGCAATGGGACCTGAAGATAAATCATTCACTGCAAAGATATTCAAACAAGTACGCTTTGTCGGTACATGTAGCGCGGTACCGATTAAGTAGCCGGTATTTTCGATAGCTTTTTGGCAAACACTAATGTGCTCTTCAACCAAGTAATCTTCCCCAAAATGGTAATGCTGTTCTGCGCCAGTGTCGGTGTTGAGAGATGATAATGTATCACTCCATAGGCTATTGGTTTTAGCTGACAGATGGTATAAATAGTGGTTTTTTAAACCGACCACATGATCACACACGCGTGGGAACTCGCTCGTACCTGGCATTATTTGCATACTGTAATGACCCTCTGTGTGCAGAGTAATCAGCGCTGTTTTTGCTTTTGTACTGGCCTGTTCAATCTTGCCTTGCATAACATTAGACAGCTTATGCAATACATTCACGTCGGGATACAAGCTCGCATCAAAATGAATAGTGCCATTTATTTCTTCCCAGGCATTTCCATAATGAAATACAAAACCCGCTGGAAGTTCGTAGTGCTTGATAACAGTCAATGACTGCTTACTAATCACTAACACCCTCATTGGAATATCAGTATTGTATTTAATTTGTTCAAAATGCCCTTCAATAGATTTATCAGTAAACAGTGATGGCAGAATGATCAGCAGGTGCTTGTCTGTGATGAGGAAATCATGCAGCATTGCGCCACGATATTGAGTGTTAATTACCCCTGCATTTTTGACGTTACCGTTCGATGCCAGATGATAGAGCACAATATTACCTGATGGATGCAAACCAAAATTCCAAATATCACCACTAGGATCCACTTTTGGATGAGCAGAAAAAGGCAGCCCTTGTAAAGTATTGGCGTATTTTGACTCTGCGCCTAAATGAACTTGCTGTTGAAATTGCATTGAATCACGATCTATTTTTGTCGGAGACCCCGCCTCCCAAAGCGCCCAAAGATCATCACCAACAGCAATGATATTGGTATTGGCGGTATTGACTGTGTCAGGAGTCACCACCGGTAGCGCATGGGCAATTTTGGTCTCAGGGCCAGAATAAACAAATTGCTGGGCTTGTTGCTCTTGGCTAAATTTTGGTGTGTTAATAAACTGGCCGCGATGGACGATATTCTGATTTTTTATTTCAAAACGTTGCAACATGCCATCACCTTCAAAGGCATGTTGATATCGGATGGCTCCACGTTCATGTTTTGCTGGGCCATTGCGATAAAATACCCCATGTAAATCTGCTGGAATACGCCCTTCAAGTGAAAGTGTTTGTGGCTCAAAGTTACGTTCTACATTGGCAAAACCAATCAATAAGGTCATTTTTACTAATATTCCTGTCGGTCAATACGCTATTCGCTTCTTTCAAGACGAAAATAATAACGGCACATTAGACACCAACCTATTTGGAATGCCATCAGAAGGTTATGGATTTTCAAACAACGCCAAACCTAATTATGGTCCAGTTGGTTATCAAGATGCGGCATTTACCGTAACCGAACAGCAAGATCCCGTGATTAATCAAACCCACATTATCTACTAACATAGGGAAGTGCTAATTATGCAACGTAGACAGTTTTTAAAAAGCATGGCTATAGTCGGTGCATCAAGTGCATTGCCTGCATCTGCAACCTTACTTACCGCACCCGTAGCTCCGGCTATGGTCAATGTTAAACAGTTATTTAATGATGCCATAGCTGTTCAGCCTGAATTGAGTGGTTTGGCCAATGTAGATCGTAACTTTGCGCCACGATATTGAGTGTTAATGACCCCTGCATGTTGGACGTTACCGTTCGATGCCAGATGATAGAGCACAATATTACCTGATGGTTGCAAACCATAATTCCAAATATCACCACTAGGATCCACTTTTG